>JBJMPB010000109.1:0-6921 GCA_045803455.1 Gemmatimonadales bacterium
AGCTCCGCACTGTGGCGTCGAGCTGAACGCCGAGCGGCACTGCCTGGAACCCACGTCGTACGGCCTGATCCATTAACGCACTCAGGTCTTTCCCGCCCAACTGAAACAGTCTCCCCGCCGCATCGTGAGTGAGCCAGCCGGCAATCAGCAGGGACTTCGGCGGCTCCTCGATCCGAACCTGGGGACCGGTCCAGCTCGACTGCACCGTGGACCAGGGATAGGTGGCACTCTCGGGGGTGTGAATCAGCATGATGCCCGCAGCCCCGTGCCGCTGTGCCTCCTCGATCTTGTACGTCCACCGGCCATAATAGGTCAGAATGGGGCCACGGAAGATGGTGGAATCTCTCAGTCCGGGGTCGTTTACCAGGGCGACCACGATCTTGTCTTTGACATCCAGTCCACGGTAATCGTCCCACTGATACTCCGGCGCAACGATGCCATAGCCCACGAACACCAGATCGCCCTTGAGCGACACCAGCGAATCGTTCCGCATCGACCATAGCACGTAATCCTTGCGATACGTCAGGTCGGCGGACGCCGGCGCGGCGACTCGGACGGTGGGA
This sequence comes from Gemmatimonadales bacterium, assembly GCA_045803455.1. Lineage (GTDB taxonomy): Bacteria > Gemmatimonadota > Gemmatimonadetes > Gemmatimonadales > GWC2-71-9 > CAVVWJ01. The sequence continues at coordinate 564 of JBJMPB010000109.1, forward strand.
TTCGGAGTGAGAGTGATGATCGGAACGTGCTGATAATAGGTGCCGCTGTCACCCGCGGGCTGCAGACCCAAACGCTGGAACTGGGCCGCGATGTACTTGGCGGCCAGCTCACCACCTCGCGTGCCCGGACGCCGGCCCTCCAGTGCATCGTCCGCCAGGAACTCGAGATGAACCCGGAGCACTCGTTGATCGACTGCTCGGGCGACTTTGGTGGCAGCAGACGGGGAGCTCGAGCTCTGACTCTGGGCCGCCATGGGCACAGAACTGAGCAGGCACAACAGAACAAGATTACGAGTCATGGATTCAATCCTGGAGGGGTCAGACGAGAGACGAAGGACACACTCGGGATAGCACGCAATCGCTGCATCTGGGCCGCCGGGCTATGCACACCTGGCGGCCATGGAAGATGAGAAGATGGGAGAGAAGGGCCCATTCCTCCTGAGGGAAGAGATGCATCAGCTCCTGCTCTACCTTCACCGGATCCTCCTCCGCGCTCAGTCCCAGCAGCCGGGACAGCCGTCCAACGTGGGTGTCAACCGTGACCCCTTCATTCAGGTCGAACGCGTTTCCCAGGACTACATTGGCGGTCTTCCGGCCGACCCCAGGCAGCTTTCGCAGCTCCTCCATCGTTCGGGGCACCTCACCGCCGTGGTCTGCTACCAACGCCTGCGCCATGCCTATGAGGCTCTTCGTTTTGTTCCGGAAGAAGCCGGTCGACTTGATGATCTCTTCAACTTCGGCTGGGTTGGCCTGAGCCAGCCCGAAGGGTCTGGGATATCGGGCGAAGAGAACCGGGGTGACCATGTTCACTCGGGCGTCGGTGCACTGAGCTGACAGAATGGTCGCGCAGAGCAGCTCAACGGCGTTTCGATGGACCAGCGCACACTTCGCGTCGGGGTAGAGCCGCTTTAGCGCTGTGAGCAGAGCGGTCGGGCCGACGGGCGAACGGGCGGACCCATTGCGACGACTCGGTTTTCTTTTCCGGGCTACATTGGTTTTCGCTCTTGGCGTCTTCCCTGTTGGCGCCTTCGTGACCTGACTGGCTATCTGTCCGCCCGTCCGCCTTGCCGCCGGTCCGTCCGCCCGACTTCACCTGCGCCTCCTGGCGTAAGCAACGAAGTCGCCCGCCGGCCGGGTGTTCAAGATGTTGCCCGCGCCCAGCCAGCCTTTCCGGGCCATGTTGATTCCGAACTCCACGTAGCTCAAGCCGGACACGCTGTGCGCGTCGGCGCCTATGGAGATGACGACGCCTCTGTCCCGCGCTTGCCGAACCACCCGCCAGTCGAGATCCAGCCGGTGCGGATCGGCGTTGATCTCCAGCGCCACTCCGGTGTCGGCGGCTTTGCCGATCACCGCATCCAGATCTACCGGGTAGGGATCGCGAGAGAGCAGCAGTCGGCCGGTGGGATGGCCGATGATGGTCAGGTATGGGTTGTCCATCGCCGCCAGCATACGGGCGGTCATGTCTTTCTCGCCCATGTTGAAACGGCTGTGCACCGATGCGATGACGAAGTCGAGTCGCTCGAGGATGCGTTCGTCGTAATCCACCCGCCCATCCTGCAGGATGTCGGCCTCGATGCCTTTCAGCACCCGAAAGCCACTGAGCCGGCTGTTCACCTCATCGATCTCATCCGCCTGTCGAGCAAGGTCATCCGGCCGCAATCCGCCGGCGTAGGCAGCAGCCTGGCTGTGGTCGGTAACGCCGAGGTACTCGTAACCGGCGCTCTGACAGGCAGCCGCCAGCTCCTCGACTGTGTTGGAGCCGTCCGAGTAGCTCGTGTGGCAGTGGAGAAATCCCTTGAGATCCTGCTGGGAGACCAGCCCGGGTATCGTACCTCTTGCCGCGGCCTCCACTTCACCGGCGCCTTCCCGCAGCTCGGGAGGTATGAACTCCAGGCCGAGGGCCTGATAGAACGTTTGCTCGTCAGGAGTAGCTACGAACTGGCTTCCTCGCCACAACGCCGCGCCGGCCAGGGTAAAACCCTTCTCGCGCGCTCGGGCGCCTAGCTCGTTCAGATGAGCGTCGCTGCCGGTAGCCTGAACCAGCACCGTTCCGGCATTGACCGGAGTGGTGGCAACAATCTGGGCGCTGGCGCCCCCGGGAAACCGCAGGGTCAGCCTCCGCTCATCCTGTCCCGCGAACTCATGGACCCCCGGCAGTTGGCTCAGCCGCCGAAACAACTCGGCGGGCGAGGATTCGGCCACCAGCACGAAGATGAGGTCGCGGACGATCTCGGACCGGCGGCGGACATCGCCCGCGGTGATGGCGCTGGTCACCCCGGGCAGGCGCTCCAACGCAGCGCGGAGACCCTCGGCTTCGTCGCCCGCGTGATGAGACAGCCGATATGCGCTGGTGTGCCGCAGAAAGGCGATGCCCTTGAGAATGTTCTCCGACGTGCGCTGGCCGAATCGGGGCAGCTTGGCCAGGCGGCCGTCATGAGCGGCTGCCTCCAGCTCGGGAAGGGAATCGATGCCCAGCACTTCGTGGATCTGACGAATCTTGGCGACGCCAAGGCCGGAGATCTCGAGCATCTCGACCAATCCGGGAGGAATCTGCTCGCGCAGCTCCTCGAGGATGCTTGCCCGCCCGGTGTTCACCAACTCGGACACGATGTTGAGCGTTGCCGGACCGACGCCCTTAGCCGAGGCCAGCGATCCGTTTTCCAGAGATTGCCGCAGGTCGCCGGGAAAGCCGGTTATGGCCCGGGCCGCCGTCCTGAATGCCCTGATTCGAAACGGGTTCTCGCTCTTGAGCTCCAGGAAGGCGGCGATCTGCTCCAGCACCTGAGCAACCGCCTTCTTGTCCATGTAGTCCTTGACGCTTTCCATAGATAGCTAGGAGCTGGGAGCTGAGAGCTGGGAGTCGGGAGCTGAGAGCTCGGAGCTGGGAGCTTGATACTCTGCGCTGTTTGCTGCTGCCTCCAAGCTCCCGACTCCCAGCTCCACGACTCGCCAGCCGAGCTCCAGGAGCTCTTCTTCGCCGGCAAGGGAGGACAGTCCTGCCGCCGCCCCGCCGGGGAGGGTAGAGCTAAAGACCGAGCTCCCGTCCGGCCGGGCCAACGCAACCGGCTGCCGGCCGCTCACCTCGACCACGCTGAATCCCGGGCGATCGGGATGAATCCCGAACACGCCCAGGACCCGTAGCAGTCCGGCCTTCGGATCGTGGTATTGGAACCAACCATCCAGTGGCTCGTGCGGCTCGCCGGGGATGACTTGAGCCCAAACCCATCGCTCCGGCAGCTGGGTGTAGAGTGCGGGCCCATCGAGTTGCGGATCTGAAAGGGACGCGTGACCGAGAATGTTCGACAGCTGATCTGAGCTCAACCTCAGGGTGTGGCCACCGCCAGCCCAGAAGAGGTACCCGTGATGCACCAGCGCTGCCAGCTGATCGATGCCCTCACCCAGACCCTCATCCGGCCGAAGCTCCCGCAGCAGGGAAACCACCTCGCGGAGCATGAGAAAGCCGTCTCGATTCCGGGGGTCGCGACCAGACTCGCTGAGCGCGGTTCGGATGGCCGGGAACGAGGTCTGAGCCGCGTTCTCGAACACGAGATCGAACGGGGTGGGACGAAGCTGCTGCATGGGTGAAATCTAGCGTGCGGCGGAGTCGAGAGTCGGGAGTGTGGAGTCGGGAGTCAAGCTTTCGGCAGGAACCCGTTGATCAGCCTGACAAAGTCTTCGTGGGCCTCGATATAGGGAACGTGCCCGCAGCGAGGGAGTACCTCGAACTTAGCGTGGAGCAGCTGGGCCACGGTGCGGGAACTATCCAGGGGAATGACGTCAGCTTCGCCCTGAAGCAGAATGGCTGGTACCCGGAGCCCACCAAGTTTGGGCCGGAGATCGTAGTCGCCCAGACTGGACCAGACCTCTTGCTGGGTTCGTCCGGTTAGCCGGAAAGGCGTCAGGTCATGGGCCCGGGCAGGATCGAAGAAGTAGGCCGCCACGGAAAGCTCGAAGGCCCGCTGGGCGTAGGCAGCCGGGTCGCGCTCGCGCAGGCCGCTGGCTCTCAGGTCCGCTCGCTGCTGCTGCAGAGCCGGGTCCGTATTCCGCTCTTGAAACCTTCGCTCAAAATCCTGCCGGGCCTCACGCCAAGAGGGTGCGGGCGAGACCAGGGCCAGCCGGCTGACGCGACTCGGATATTCGGTGGAGTAGAGCAGCGCCAACAGTCCACCCCAGGAGTAGCCAACCAGGGTCAGCTGCTCCAGTCCCCATTGCTTTCTGAGCTCTTCCAGATCGGCGACGTGCTCGCGCCAGCCGACCGGCGTGTCGCGGGTGACAGGAGACTGCCCGCCCCCCCGCTGATCGTAGTAGATGAGCTCGCGACCAGTGGCGAGGTCGTCGAACCCGGGCAGGAGATAATCGTGATGGGCCCCTGGTCCGCCATGCAGCACCACCACGGGTGGTCCCTGCCCGATGCGGCGCTCGAAAATGCTGACGCCACGAACCTGGCGAGCTCCGGACTGTGCCTCGGCGGTGGCCATGTGGACCGGGTTACAACAGGATGGCCAACGCGTCGGCCACCCGCCTCACCGCGGCTTCTTCGTCCGGGGTAAACGGGTTGGGAACGTCGCTGTCGATGTCGATCTGTCCCAGGATCAGACTTCCGCGTCGGATGAGCACGACCAGCTCCGACCGGGTCCACGCATTGCAAGCCAGGTAATTCTCTATCGATCGTACGTCGGGGACATTCTGATCCTGCTTTCTGGCCACGGCGGTGCCGCAGACGCCGACGCCCACCGGAATTCGGGTGTGGTCGGTCTCCCGGCCGGAGAAGGCCTCGAGCACCAGCTCGTTGCCCTGGAGCATGTAGAGGTAAACCGAAGTGTACGGCGCGCCGGCCGCGCGGATCTTTTCGGCAGTTAAGCGCAGCAGTGCCTCTCTGCCTTCTTCCCGGGCAAATGCGCCTCTAAGGGCGGCGATGACCCGCTCGCTATCGAGCACCGGCACATCAGCCTCCCCTGGTTCCCAGGGTGGCGCGGAGGGTAGTTACCGCCGATCCGCGCCGTACGACGATGTCCACCGTCTCTCCCGGCCGGTAGCTCCGGAGCGCCTCGGTCATCGCCTGGAGATCGGGCGTTTCGGTTGCACCGATTTTGGTGATGATGTCATCGCCTCGGAGCCCGGCTTTCTCGGCGGGGCTCCCGGCTCGAACTCCCACAAGGCGAACTCCTCCAGGCGCGCCGGACAGATCAGGCACGGTGCCGAGGTAGGCTCCATAGCCGGGCAATGTCGCGGCTGTTGCGGTGGAGGTCTGAACCGGGAAGGACGCCGGCATGTCTACGAAGGCGAGCGCGGCTCGGCGATTGGCCAGTGCAGTCACCAGCCCGAGGGCAAAGTCGGCCACGCGCTTCAGGCCGTCGACGTTGATCTTGTCCCAGTCATCCGTGGTGCGGTGGTAGTCCTCATGCAGGTCGGTGAAGAGATGCAGCACCGGCCGCTTGGCAGCGTAGAACGAGGACTGATCGCTGGGCCCATAGCCGTCGCCCTGAGCCTTGAGGTCCAATCCGGCATACCAGTTGAGCGAGTCGAGCAAGGCGGGAAATTCCTTGGCGGTCTTAGCGCCATAGACGATGAGCCGCCCCGCGCGGAGCCGGCCGACCATATCGAGGTTGATCATGGCGAGGGTGCCGGCGAGAGGATAAATCGGCTCCTTCACGTAATGAGCCGAACCCAGCAGCCCCAGCTCTTCGCCGCTGAAGGCAATGAACACCACTGTCCGGGCGGGCGGTGACGCGGCCAGCCGTGCTGCTACCTGGATGAGCGCGGCGATTCCCGAGGCGTTATCGTCGGCGCCGTTGTGAACCCGGCCGGTGCTGTCGGGATCGAGGCTGCCGAAGCCACCCAGCCCCAGATGATCGTAGTGAGCGCCGAGAATGACCGTCTGATTCCTCAGCACGGGATCTCTGCCCGGCAGAATCCCGATCACATTCTTTCCGAGCAAACCAGGCTTGCCCCGTGCTGACGGAGCATCGCGCCCTACGTTGAACGACTGGAACCAGCCTCCCGCGGCTGGCTGAAGTCCCACCTCGGAAAATCGACGGGCCAGATAGGTGGCTGCTGAGTCGGCGCCGGCCGAGCCGGTAGCCCGGCCTTGAAGGCGGTCGTCGGTAAGGAACTTGATGTCGTCGAGAAGGCGGGGAGGCTCGACCAGTTTCTGGGCCGCCAACGACTGGACCACCGCCGTGAGCGCCAGCCCCACACCTGCGAACGCGTTACGCAGCATTGGGGAATAATAGAATGGGCGAGTTACTGCGGCACGAAGCTGGTGTCGGGCCGAAGCCGCCTGACAAAGCCTGCGAGCAGGCGAGCCGTGCGGTCGAGATCGTCTATTGCCACCATCTCATTGGGGCTGTGCATG
>JBJMPB010000124.1:0-8184 GCA_045803455.1 Gemmatimonadales bacterium
ATCGCGCTCTACGGCGACGTTGGTTTTCCCGATGAACAGGCCGGCAAAGGCACAGCCTATGGCCTGACCGGCCGCGCCGGTTTCGGAGCGTTCGGCGCTACGGCCATGGTATCCACCTTCGACCCCGAAGGAGACGGTGACAGCGACGTGTCGCTGGGCGCTACCCTCAATTACCGAATGATCGGCGGTCCGCTCGTCCCGCTCTCGGTGACGCTTCAGGGTGGAATTGGGTACTCCAAGCCGGATCTCAGCATTCTCCCGGACGATGAGACGGAGCTGCGCTTTCCGGTCGGGCTGGGGTTCGCGCTTACCATTCCCAATCCCGCCTTGGCGATCCGTCCCTGGATCGCTCCCCGGGTAGACGTGGTGAAGGTATCCGGAGGCGGTGTGTCCGAAACCGAAACCAATTTCGGCCTGGGCGGCGGAGTCGAGTTCAATCTGCTGAATGGCTTTGGCGTGCACGCGGCCTACGACCGAGTCTTCCTCGATGGCGGAGACCCCAGCGTCTTTGGCGTGGGCGCGCATTACGCGTTCCGGATTCCCGGTCTGTGATGATTCGGAGGGGATGGCCGGCATTCCCGATCCGTATCCTTTCGGCCCTGCTTCTGCTCGGCACGGTCCCCGCCTGCTCCCAAACGTTCGACGCTGCCAAGCTGGGTGTGCCGATTACGATGGCCGCATCAGCCGACCAACCATTACAAGGTGCACCTTTCGACGTGAGGTCTCACGCCGTCTTTGCCTTTTGGGGTCTGGCCAAGATCAAGGAACCGTCTTTGAGGAAGGCGCTTGCGGCCCAACTTGCGGGGGGCAGCGCCATCGGGAATCTCCGCATCACAGTGCACAGCCGCTTGCCCGACGTGCTGGTCACGATTTTGACTGCAGGTCTGTTGGTGCCTAGGAGCGTGACCTTCGAGGGTATTGTCGTGAAATAAACCGGGCGAGCAGCTCGGCGGTTTGCTCCGATGCACCCACTCCTGCTTTCACCATCTGCAAAGCCCTTGCTCCTTGAGTCTCCCGGGTTGCCTCATCGCCGATCCAATCCTGCCACTGGTCTTGTAGGGCCTGAGCCGCGGGACCCGGACGTTCGTACGCCAATGCCCGGGCCGCTCCCACGTGCAGCAGCAGTCCGGCGTCACGACTGTTCCGCCAATGGGGACCAAACACGACGGGCATTCCCCAGGCGGCGGGCTCGAGCACGGAGTGGAGACCGGCTCGCCCGAAACCGCCCCCGACGTACGCCATCGTGCCCGCGCCATACAGCGCGGCGAGTACCCCGACCCGATCGCCCAGGACAATGGAGTCACGTTCAGTGGCGCTACCGAGCCGCACGGGGGAGGGCAGTCCGAGCGCGCCCATGTTTCGCTCGACCCGGGCCAGGTGCGCGGCGGTAGGCTCGTGCGGAACGAGGATGAGCTTCGCCTCGGGTCGCTGGCGGAAGACCCCGGCGAATGCCCGGAGGAGAACGGCCTCGTCTTCGGGCCAGGTCGAGCCCGCCACCAAGGTGGGCGCTCCGCCTCCCAGCCGGAGCAATGGATCATCGGGCGCAACTGTCTTCACCCTCGCCACCACGCTATCGAAACGCGGATCGCCCAGGACCTGGATCCGCTCCGGAGAAACGCCCAGCCGCTCCAGTCGGAACGCATCCTCCGGCGCGACCGCCGCGGCTACGGTGATGGCGCGATAGCCTGGTCCCAGCATGCGCCGGGCGAGCCAGCCAAGCCGACTGCTGCCCGGGCTCACCGTTGCAGCGATGAGAGCTACGTCGATCCCGCTGTCGGCCGCTCGGGTGGACAGCTCGGGCCAGACATCGAGCTTGGCAAAGACCAGCAGGTCAGGCTGAAGCGTCTGCAGCAGCCGATCCACATTTTCGGGCAGATCGTACGGGAGGTAGTCCGAAGCATCGGAGGGTATCCCCTTCGCCAGCGCCTCGGCGGAGGGACTGAAATGGGTATACACGATCTGGCACTCGGGGCACCGGCGGCGCAGCTCGAGCAGAACGCTCTCCGCCTGCCGGCCCTCTCCCACCGAGGCTGCATGAAACCACACCAGGGGCCGGTTCAGGTCCCGATGGGATCCAGACCAGGCCAGCAGCCGTTCACCGGCAGCCGATCGAGCGCGCAGTCCGGCCCGGATCCGGGGACGCAGAAGCCCCAATGCCGGAGCCACCGCCGTCCCGAGACGAATCGCTGCTCGATAGGCCCCCGTGGTGGACGGCATGGCGCAATGTTGCGGTCGTCCATTCCAAACGGAAGAGGCTTGCAGCGCGCCGGCAGATGTTGCTACAATTATTACGGCAGTACCATGTTCCACCTGCAACCGAGGAGGTGATCCATTGTCTACAGAGTCAAGGGTCGCCTGCGGCCGTTAGTTAAAGCTGCAAGCTAAGACCCAGGCGACACTTCGAACCTGGGGGGGCCGCTCAAGCGGCCCCTTTTTTTCATGACCTCCTCACCCCGCCTCGCCGTTCCCGCTAACTACTGGCGCCTCACCCGGTCGCCGCGCTACAGCCTGAGCTTTGCCTTCCCGCTTCTGGTCGCGTATGAAGCCCTGGCGTTTCTGCTTTCTCGGCTGGAGATGGTGCGGGTCCGAAACGGGGCGGACGTGCTGCTCAAGCAGCTTTTCGTGGGCTTTGGGGGCCGGTACGGATTGGCCGTCTTTGGCCTGGTATTGGTGGGCGGCGGAGCCGCGCTGATTGGGAGAGATATTCGCCGCTCGGGGGGAATGCGCCCCCGCTACTTTGTGCTCATGGCGGCGGAATCAATCGCCTACGGATTGGTCTTTGGGATGGTCGCGGGCACGCTCACCGGTCTGCTGCTTCCCCGCCTGGCCCTTGCCCCGGCAACCCTTGGCCTTCCCGCTCAGGTGATGGTGGCGCTGGGAGCCGGCATCTACGAAGAGCTGGTGTTCCGGGTACTGCTGGTTTCAGGGCTGATGCTGATCGCGAGGAAAGGCTTCGGCTGGTCGAGGCAGGGAGCAAGCCTCTTCGCGGTAATCCTGGGCGCTCTCATCTTTTCGGCATTCCACTACGTGGGCGCCTTCGGCGAGCGGTTTGCTCTGGGCTCGTTCACTTTCCGCGCCATCGCCGGTCTTCTCTTCAGCGCGCTCTACGTGCTGCGCGGGTTCGGAATCACCGCGTGGACTCATGCGTTGTACGATGTCTTTCTAGCATTGTAGGGCCGGAATTTACCTTCCCGTCTTTCCCGTTTTTCCCGACTTGACACCATACACCGAATCCAACACCTGCCGAAACACCTCGATCGGCAGCGCACCTTCCAGCAGACCACCCTCGATGTAAAACGTAGGCGTGCTGGTGGCGCCGGACCGCGCCGCGCCTTCGGCATCCGCCCGCACGCTGTTCAAGGTCCCCGGAGAATCCAGGCAGCTGAGCAGGGCCGGCTTCGACAGTCCGGCCGAATCGGCCAGCGAGACGAAGAAGGGACCGGGCTCCTTGAGCGGCGCCCAGGTCTCCTGATACTTGAAGAGCAGATCGTGGATCTTCCAAAATCCCTGCTGCTGGGCAGCGCACATGCCCAGCTGCGCCGCGGCCGCGGCATGCTGATGGACGCTGGTGAGCGGATAGTTGATGAAGATCCAGCGCACCTTACCGGTCGCTATGTAGTCGCGCTCCAGCCTGGGGAAAGTCTCCTCCACAAACTGGCGGCAGTAGGGACACTGGAAGTCGGACATCTCGTAGACCGTAACCGGCGCCTTGCCCGATCCCTTGCTTCGAGCATTCAGCGCCGCGGTAGTCTGGGCCCTGAGCGGCCAGGCCGCGACGGCGAGTACCAACGCTACACCGAAGGTTCTTTTGCGCACTGCCATTGCCATCTCCTAGTAGCGCGGCCGACGCCGGCCGGTGCGGCTGGACAAGAGGACGGTATCCTCCTGAACCGGGACGTTCCAGTACCACTCGGCATTGGGGTCGCTGGTGTCCCACGCCCGGGCATAGATCCACCAGTGTCCGGCCGGCAACGTAAAGCGGGCCCATCCGGTCGAGCCGGTGGTATCGGTGACCGCGTCGCGACCCTGAGATCGAGCCAGATTTTCCACGATGCTGTCGTACCCCCGGTAGGTGCTATCTTCCCACCGTCGAACCGCCGCGCGGGGCGCCTCGCTCCGGCTGACGAACTCGACACGGGCACGATCGAGCTGGCTGCGAGCTCGAGCGACTTGCCGGTCGAGTGCTCGGACGGAATCTGCCAGCCGCTCGAGCTGAGGGGAGCCAGAGCCCGACCCGCTGTCCAGGCCGCGGCGCAGCCGATCGAGTGAATCCCGGAGCTGCGAAGCCCGGTAGGAGACATCGGTATACCGGGTAAACGGTCCGCGGAAATGGGCGAAGAGCGTGTCGAGCGTGGCGGTCTGCGGCCGGGGAGTTCGCGCTCGAGCTTCCAGGCTGGCAAGGATACTGTCTCGATCGTAGGGCAGCGCGACGATGCCGACTCCCGCGGCGGGCGTCTCCCGTGACTCTGCGTCGGGAATCGAGACCCGAACCGCGACGTCCTTGTCGGTGTGGCATGCGCCGAGAATCGCCGTTCCCAGACAAAGTGCTGCAGCGCTTCGCAGCGTGAGGGGATTCATGGGTGTGGAAACGGTGAACGCGCCGGCGCAGGGAGACAGTTTGAGAGGTACACGGGCCAAAGCTATCGCCCTGTGGATGGGGCTTCAACTCAGCGCTGGTTTCTCTCCGGCGGTCACCCCCGGCTGGGCGCAGGCCATTGCCGTGGATTCGCTGGTCCCGGCTCAGCCGGTGGGCTACGTGAATGACTTTGCGTCGGTGGTCTCGGGCGATGCCGCCCAGAGCATGGATGACTTGATTCGGCGGCTGCAAGGGGTGACCGGAGCCGAACTGGCCGTGGTGACCCTGCCTACCATCGGCGATCGGGAAGCCTCAGAGGTGGCGCTGGCCATCGGCCGGAAATGGAAGGTGGGGGCGAAGGCTGATATCGGAGATCCGCGGCGCAACGCGGGCCTTGTGCTCCTGCTCGTCCCGCGGCGTGAGGGAGATCCAAACTCGGGACAAATCCGGATCGAAGTGGGGCAGGGGCTGGAGGGCATTGTCACCGACGCTGCTGCCGGCCAGATCCGGGACCTCATGCGGCCGGAGCTGTCCCAGGGCAACTACGGTGAAGGATTGCTGCTGGGAGTTCGGGCGCTGGCCAGCCTCATCGCTCGGGGCTACGGCGTGTCCGATACGGCGCTCACCGCATACCAGCCTCCAGTCGGCTCGGGAGGAGGTCGTCCTACCGGCGGCAACCTGCTGCCATTGCTGCTCATGATCTTCTTTCTGCTGATGATATCCGGCGCGTTTCGCGGGGGTCGGCGCAGAAGGAGCGGGATATATTGGGGTGGGCCGTGGATCGGCGGCGGTTGGGGCGGAGGTGGTGGCTTCGGCGGAGGCGGCGGGGGTTTCGGCGGATTCGGCGGCGGAGGTGGATTCAGCGGCGGCGGCGCCGGGGGAAGATTCTGATGCGGGCTACAGTAGCACGGGTAGTCGACCCATTCCTCACCGAGGTGGATCGGGTGGCCGGCGCCGGGTACAGTGCGGTGCTCTACGGCTCGGCCTCTCGGGGCGACTTCATCCCGGGACGCTCCGATGTCAATCTGATGCTGGTGCTGGATGAGGTGACCACGGCCACGCTGCGCGCGCTGGCCCGCGCGTTTGCCATCTGGCGCAAGTCGACGCCGGAGCCCCCGTTGCTGATCAGCCGGGCCGAGTGGACCCGCGCCTCGGATGCTTTCCCGATCGAGATCACCGACATGCGCCTTTCCTACCAGGTGCTGCGTGGGGCCGACCCGCTGCAGGGTGTCCAGGTGGACACCGGTGACCTCCGCAAAGCGCTGGAACGCGAATTCCGCGGCAAGCTGCTCCGGCTCCGACAGGGCTATGCCACCTATGCTCCCGAGCCCGCGGCTCTGGGAAGACTCGGTCTGGAGAGCGCTGGCACGATTCTCGTCCTCCTGCGCGGAGTGCTCGCGGTTCTGGGACGGCCGGTTCCCGTGGATTCCACCGAGCTGGGCACCGCCGCTGCCGGTGCGATCGGCTTCGAGCCCGACCACCTGCTTCATGTGGTCCGGCATCGGGCGGACCGGGAGTGGCGTTGCGGGGCACCTGAATTTGAAAACTACATGAACGCTGTGGAGCAGACGGCACAGTTCGTCGATCAACTTTAGCAGGGAGATCAGGAATGCAGCGCGCCTCCAGAATGTATTTGTCCCTCCTCACCACGGGCCTGTTCCTGGCCGGCTGCGGATACAATCAGATCCAAACGCTGGATGAGCGGGTGAACCAGGCCCAGGGGCAGATCCAGACCCAGCTGCAGCGGCGGGCGGACCTGATTCCCAATCTGGTGAACACGGTGAAGGGCGTAACCAAGCAGGAGGACACGGTTTTCATCTCCATCGCCAATGCGCGAGCCCGACTCGGTGGTGCCATCCAGTCAGGCAATGTCCGGCAGATGGCGGCCGCCGATTCGGTGCTCTCCCAGGGGCTGGGCCGCCTGTTGGCCATCGCCGAGAACTATCCGCAGCTGCAATCCAGCCAGAACTTCCGCGACCTTCAGACCCAGCTCGAAGGGACCGAGAACCGGATTTCCGTGGCACGGCAGGATTACAACACCGCCGTGGGTGAGTACAACTCCTACATCCGCCGCTTTCCCAACAATCTCACTGCCAAGGTGTTCGGAATGGGCAAGCCGCGCGACTACTTCGAGGCCTCCCAGGGAGCCGCTCAGCCGCCGACGGTGAGTTTTTAAAAGGGAAGCGGGGAAGCGGGAAAGCGAGGGAAGCTGCGAGAGCTGGATATAAGACGAGAAAGCGGCCATTCGGTGAGTCCCGGATGGCCGCCAGTTGTTTGTGCTTCTTCGTCCCCGTCTCCCTGCCTCCCTGCTTCCCCGCCTTAGTCCGTCACCACTCCTTCAGGCAAGACGTACTTCAGCGGATCCACCGGGCGACCGTTCACGTGCACCTCATAGTGCAGGTGTGGGCCAGTGGCGAGACCCGAGTTCCCCACCAGGGCAATGCGCTGTCCTCGGGCGACCCGTTGCCCGTTCTTCACCAGGAGCTTGGACGCGTGGGCGAACTTGGTGACGATGCCATAGCCGTGATTAATGGTGATCGTATTGCCGTAGCCGGTTTCCCACCCTGCCTCAGTCACCACTCCAGCCGCAGGCGCCTCGATCGGGCTGCCCATGGGGGCGGAGACGTCGATCCCCTCGTGAGGGCGTGCCAGGTGCAGGATCGGATGGGCCCGCATGGCCGAGAACGCGCTGGAGAGCCAGCCCTGCGTGGGCATGATGGACGGGGTTGCAGCCAGGCGTGCCCGGTGGAACGCCAGGCTGTCAGCTGCTTCCTTGAACGACGAGGCCAGCAAGTTGGCCCGGCGGATCAGCGCGCCGAGATCCACGCGCACCTCGGCGGAGCGGCGGGCCAGCCCGCTGAGGCCGGTCAGATCGAGATCGGAGCTGCCGGGCCCGCCGATGCCGGCCTTCTGAACCTGGGGATCGATCGGCTCGAGGTTGGCCAGCACCCGAATGTGGGCATCGCGCTGCGAGATCGTGCTGAGGGTATCGGCCAGGCTGTTCAGCCGTCCGTGCAGCTCACCAATTTCCCGAGCCAGGGATGCGTTTTCCTGCCGGAGCCGGGCTGCGCGAGAGAGATCGGTGGTGTGGCTGAGGGTGAGATATCCGACGAGCAATCCAACCAGAACGAATACACCGGCAATAGCCGCCACGCCGCGCAACAGGTTGTAAGAGACCTCGACTATACGCGAGGGCTCCGACCCGTGGGGGACAAGAACCAGGGTCCAGCGGCGTTTGGACATGACGTTGCACCTCGTACAGCATGGTCGACAACTTCTGCGAGTCTGCGCTCCAATCTCACGATAGCTCCGAGCTCGGGGACGCCCGGAGTCATGGCTGCAAAGTTAAGGTGGCTCACGCGGATAAGGATTGTCAAGTGGTTCTTAGAGTGATAACTCTTTCACTGTCAAGAAGTTTCGCAAGTGTTTGCGGTAAGTTCTAGACACTGGCGGGCTTGGGAAAAAGCACCTCGGCCCGCTCGGTCTGGCGTCCCTCCACCACTGGCTGCTCTGCGGCCGACCACCCGGCTTCGGCCACCGCTCCACTCATCCCCAGCATCCGCCATAACTGCTCGGCTTTGGCCGGAATGAATGGGCTGGCCAGCACC
>JBJMPB010000126.1:0-5684 GCA_045803455.1 Gemmatimonadales bacterium
TCACCCTGAGCGCAGCGAAGGGACCAAGACCTGATTGGTTCTGGCTCCTTCGCTTCGCTCAGGATGACAACCGCGCTCACGGGTACCAATTGGCTCCGAATCTGATCCGCGTCGTGGTGGTATTCTCCAGGCTCTGAGTCACCTGACTCTGCCCGTCCAGCTTGATATTCCCCATCTTGCCCATTCCGACGCTGAGCCCGCCATCGAGCGCGAGCTTGGGCGACACGAACATCTGCACCCCGCCGCTCGCCCCTGCTGCCATGCCCGAGAGCGAGAGGTCCGAGCTGGCTCCGGTCTCGAAATCATCCAGCGTGGTGCTGAGGCTCCGGCGGCCCACCCAGGCACCGACATACGGCATGAACTTGCTGCGCTTGATCGGAAAGCTGAGCCGGGCGCCCGCCTCCAGGTGGGTCAGGCCGAAATCTCCCTCCAGATCGAACGCGTCTACCGGCTGCTTGTTGATGTCCAGTCCGGCGTAGGCCAGCAGCCGGGGGGTGACGCGGTAGCCGATCTCGATTCCGGCGCCGAGGCCGCTGGCCGTCTTGACCTCGTTGAAGGCGTCGGTGACGGTGGCGCCGAGCGCCATGCTGGAGTGGCCGTTGATCACCCAGCGGGACGAATGGTGAACCACGGGCTGGTGCTTCTGCGCCTGGGCCGTGGCGGTAAGACCGAGCGAGACGGTTGCGACTGCGAGAATGAAGCGGTGCATGGTGGTGCTCCTTTCAATAGGTGTGTGTTTCATTTGTCATCCCGCGCGAAGCGTGGGAGCCGAAGCTCGAACTCCCACCTGAACTCAGTCTCCCGGCACCAGCCGGAACCCGAACGACGTGTCCAGCTGCCCGTCGCCGTTGAAGTCGTACTTGATCGCCACGAAGTCCCCCTGCACGACGCCGGTGAACTTGTCCCCGTAGGTTGCCGAGCTGAACGTGAGCGGCAGCGCGCCGTTGGTAGCCCTCGGACCGGCCTGCTTGAACTCCCCTTCGTCGTCGATCCCGCCCAGAACCACGTCATCACCGTACCGGATCTCCAGATGAAATGTCTGGAGCGGGTCCATGATCAGAGTCGTCGGTTGGAACCGATACAGCCCGTCCACCGTGCCATCCGGGTTGCTGATGGTGACCAGCTGCCCCGGGCGCGAGCCGTTGATCTGCTCCAGCACGTAGCTACCTTGGACCCCGCCCTGGTTCGGAGCTGGCGGAGTTGGCGGCCCCGGATCGTTGGTCGGAGGCTCGGGGTTGGGACCCATGGCGTCACCGCTCTTGCCGGAACAGCCGGCCAGCGCGATCGCCAGCGCGAACCCGAGCACTTTGGCCGGGGCGTTCATCGGTCGAACACCAGCTGAACGTCCGGCACCCCGTCGAAACACCAGTCGTACTGGATGGTCACTTCCGTGCCGTCTTGGTTGACCGTGCCGTTGTAGGTGACGCCGGATTCGTCCGACTCGAACAACACGGTCGCGTCGTCCCCCACGGAGCGTCCATCGTCCAGGTAGGCCCAGTCGCCGGACTCGTCGTCGTGCACCTTCAGGTGGATCTGCCACTCGCCGGAATTCGGGTCGATCTCGATCCTGCCGCCGTAGAAGTGGACCACCCCGCAGTCTTCGAGCTGTGCGTCGGTCGGCACCCCTATCCGTCCCAGCGCCACCAGCTGGAACTCGATGGCATTCGGATTGTCTGCCGGGCCTGGATCGGCGGGACCGGTCGGGCTCTTGTCCCCGCCGCCGCAGCCAATCGCAGTGATCAGCATCGCGGTCCAGGGGTACAACGCCCGCAGTCGCTTAGTGTTCTCAGTGCACCACATGGTCTTCCTCCTTGGTCTGCGCCGCTGGGCGGCGCGGTGAGTGGGTTCGTGGTTACTTCGCTCGTGCGATGGTAGTGGCGGTGCTGTCGCCTTCGGCCTCGAAGCTGCCCTTTACCGTGACCCAGCTCTCGGCTTCGATCTTCTCGCCGGCGAGATAGCCGCGGGCCAGGATCTCGAACGAGCCGGACAGCATTCCATTGTCCGACCGGGTGATCGTCACCGTGCCCGATTCGCCATGGAACCAGCCCAGCGGCTGCTCCGGTGATCCCGCCGCGAGGAAGGCTTGAAAGGCCGGGGCGGTGGCGGTGTCGTCCCAGCTGGACCGAATGGGATAGCGGCCGGGACGAGGCAGGTCGGCACTCGGGAGCCGGAGCTGGAGTGCGCTGTTACTGCCGGTCGCGCCGAGCGACACGGTGAGTACGGAAGCGCCGTCGACGGCAATGATCCCGTACCGCGCCTCGTGCCCGACCGCGTCCAGCTGGACCGCGCCGGTGGTATCGAGGTGGAAGCGCGGCGCCAGGAAGGCCGGCAGGTTCAGCGCGATCGCGGCGACGCAGCCGGCAGCGATGGAGCGGACGTACATGGGAACCTCCTGATCGAGTGTGAGTCCTGGTCCGGTCGGCCGCTGGATACCGGCGGCTCGGACAGGAAGCACACTATCGTCCGCGCTCACGGCCCGATCACGAGATTCTCAACTGGGCTCGCGACCTCGTCTTACGCTGCCTCTTGTGACTGTCGGATGGGCGCGGGATATTGGCCGAATACCAAGTACAGCAAGGGGTTGCTCCTGAAGCGCATCCAGACGCTCGGCGGGCTTGCGGTGTTCGACGGTTCTCTGCCGTTGGGGGGCAACGCGCAGCAGCCGCGGCGCCTCGCCATCCTGGCGGTACTGGCCCGGTCCGGCGATCGGGGGGTCAACCGCGACCGGCTGGCGACGCTGTTGTGGGGGGAAGTGGAGGAGGAGCGCGCCCGCAGAAACCTCAATCAGGCGCTCTACGCGCTGCGGCACGAGCTGGGAGCGGAAGACGCGATCCTCGGCACCCGCGAGCTCCGGCTGAATCCCGAGCTGATCGAGGTCGACCTCCACGGGTTCGAGACCGCCCGGGCCTCCGGTGCTATAGAGGAAGCAGCCCGCCTCTACGGCGGGCCTTTCCTGGGCGACTTCCACCTGCCCGGCGTCCCGGCCTTTGCTCACTGGGCCGAGGAGGAGCGGGCCGGTCTGGAGGCAGACTACCGGGGGGTGCTGGAGGCCGCCGCCGCTGCGGCGACCGCCCGCGATGACCGGGCGGCTGCGGTGCTCTGGTGGCGCCGCCTGGCGGGGCTGGATCCCACCGACCAGCGGGGGGCCCAGGGGCTGATGCGGGCACTGGCGGCCGCCGGCGATGTGCCGGGCGCGCTTCGCCACGCCGAGATCTTCCATCAGCTCCGGCGGAGCGAGCTGGAGCTGCCTCCGGATCCGGCGGTCGAGGCACTGGCCGAGCGAATTCGGCGGGGGGAAGAGGCGCCCACCCCCGCGGTCAAGTTCGCATCCCAGAGTCAAACAACTCGACCTGAGCCGAGTACCGTTTCTGCGCCGGCAGAGACGCCATTAGCGGAGTCAGGTTCCGGCTCCGAGCTCCCGACTCCCGACTCCCGACTCCCGACTCGTAGTTCCCGACTCCCGACTCGTAGCTCCCGGCTCCCGACTCCCAGCTCCCGACTTCTTCTTGCCGCGCTGCTTGCCATCGCCCTCCTGCTCCTGTGGCGCGGGACCCACCGGTCGGACGCAGCCGGCCCACCCCGTTTGGCGGTGCTCCCCTTCGAGAACCTGGGCGACTCGGGCGACGCGTACTTCGCCGGCGGCGTGACCGACGAGGTCCGCGGCAAACTGGCGGCAATACCGGGGCTCGAGGTGGTCGCCAGTCTGAGCTCGAACGACTATCGGACCGGTGCTCGGCCCCTCCCCGAGGTCGCTCGGGAGCTGAGGGTGAACTACCTGCTGGTGGGGAAGATCCGATGGCTCCGGGGGCCCGCCGGCTTGAGCCGGGTGCGGGTGAGTCCGGAGCTCATCCATCTGGATCCGGGCGCCGCGCCGACCACCCGCTGGCAGCAGCCGATCGATGCCGCGCTGACCGATGTCTTCGCGGTGCAGGCCGATATCGCCGGCAAGGTGGCCGACGCGCTCGGCGTCGTCCTGGGCGACAGCACCCGCCGGGAGCTCACGGTTAAGCCCACCGAGAGCCTGGCCGCGTATGACGAGTTCCTGAAGGGAGAAGCGGCATCGCAGGGGATGAAGGCCGACCAGGCCGGCCTGCGCCGGGCGATCGGGTACTACCAGCGCGCGGTGTCACTCGACTCCACTTTCGCGCAGGCCTGGGCCCAGCTGTCCCGGGCCCGCACCTCGCTCTACTCCAACGGCATTGCCGACCGGGCCCTGGCCGACTCGGCCCGGGCGGCGGCCGAGCGGGCGCGTACGCTCAGGCCCAACGATCCGCTGGTCTATCTCGCTTTGGGCGACTTCTTCAGCAGTGTCAACCCGATCGATAACGAACGGGCCGCTGCCGAGTACGAACACGGCCTTCGGCTCGCGCCCGATGACGTGGAGCTGCTCAGCGCGGCCGCGACAACTGGGGCGAGGCTGGATCAATGGGAGCAGAATCTCCGCCGGCTCGAGCGCGCGCTCAAGCTCGATCCGCGCTCGCCCACGGTGGCGCGCCGGGTGGCTACCATGAGCGTGTTCCTCCGGCACTACGATGTCGCCGATTCGGCGGCCGACCGGGCAATCGCCCTGGCGCCGACCAGTCCCCAGATGGTCCTGACCAAGCTGCTGGTCACGTTGGGCCGGGGCGATCTTGCCGGATCTCGGGCGGTGGTTCGGGCAGCCGCCCGGCGGATCGATCCGGCCACACTCTTTCCTTTCCTCGCCACGTACCAGGACCTCTACTGGGTGCTGGACGACACCGCGCAGCGGCAGGTGTTGGCAATGCCACCGTCCGCGTTCGACGACGACCGTGCGGTATGGGGAATCGTCCGGGCCGAGATCTATGCTTTTCGGGGGGACAAGCGGCTGACGGTTGCTTACGCGGATTCGGCGCGACGCGTGGCGGAGATGCAGGTACGCGACGCTCCCGACGACCCGCAGCGCCACGTGCTCTTCGGCCTGACGCTGGCCTATGTGGGACGCAAGGCGGAGGCGGAGCGGGAGGGCAAGCGCGGAGTGGAGATGTTGCCCATCAGCCGCGACGGTTACGGGGGCCCTTACAATCAGCTGCAGCTGGTGCGGATCTACGTGCTCAACGATGAGCCCGAGCTGGCGCTCGATCAACTGGAGCCGTTGCTCAGGATTCCCTACTATATCTCACCTGGATGGCTCCGGATCGACCCGGCCTTCGATCCGCTGCGCAAGCACCCGCGCTTTCAGCGGCTTCTGTCACCCTGAACCCGGAAGCTGTCATCCTGAGCGAAGCAAAGGAGCCAGAACTTGTCGGGTCCGCTATTTAGTCGCCGAGACATTATCGCCGCCCTGGCTTCCTCCGCCGCCCTGCCCCTCATAGCCGCCTGCGGCCGCGAACGCACGCCGGGAAAACCAGCAGCCAACCAATCCGAGGCCGGCGCATTGCTCGATCAGCTCGCCGAAAATGGGCTCCGGTTGTTTCCCGAAGTCGCCACGTCTCTGGGCATCGACACCGGCCCGAGGGCGGCACTGCGATCTCAGCTCTCCGATCGTTCCGCCGCCGGACGCCAGCGCGCGGCAGATCAGATCCGGGCCGATCTGGAGCGGGTCAAATCCTTTACCCTGTCCGGTCTCCCCTTCACCGTCCGCACCAGCCTGGATGTGGTTCAGAGTGCCTACACCCGAGCGCTCGAGGGATTTGCCTTTCCCTATGGAGACACCACGGTGGGCG
>JBJMPB010000160.1:0-2562 GCA_045803455.1 Gemmatimonadales bacterium
CAGTGATGCCCGATGCGGCTGAAAGAGCCCACGATCTCGGACCCGGCTCGGTGTGTGCTGCGAGCGAGGCCTGAGCCTTGCGCAAAGGTGCAACTGCGAAACAGACGTGTGGATCAGGGTGGCCTAGCCAGCTGGAAGCACAACGATCTTCCCGGCCTTGTCCCGCTGCATCGTTGCCGCCAACGCTTCGGCGGCTCGCTCCAGCGGAAAGGTCGTGACGGCAGGCGCCCTGAGCGTGCCCGACACCACGCTCTCAAAGAGGGCCGTCCGGACCTCTTGAGCCTTCACCGGCTGCGAGGCCAGGAAATGGCGGATCTCTACCCCGACCAGGGAGGCGCTCTTGAGAAGAGCTAGGTTGGCGGGCAAGGACGGAATGCTCCCACTGGCAAAACCAATCACCAGATGCCGACCCTCCTTGGCGAGGGACCGGAACATCGCCTCGAAGGTCTCACCCCCAACCGGGTCCATGATCACGTCAACGGTGCCTCGCGGCGCAGCTGCCTTGAGGTGCGCCCGCAAATCAGGTGCGCGCGAGTCAATCGTCGCGGCGGCACCGAGTTGCCGAGCCATCTCTCGCTTCCGCTCGGTTGAGGCGGCGGCAATAACATAAGCCTCTGCACGCGCAGCGAGCTGGACCGCAGCCGAACCTACTCCGCCCATTGCGCCCAGCACCAGCACCGTCTCTCCTGAGCGCAACTGTCCGCGTTCAAAGAGCGCATAGTGAGCCGTCTGATAGTCGACCAGCATGGCGGCAGCGGTGGTGGCGTCCAGCCCGGCGGGGATCTTATCGACGGTGTGGGCCTCGACCGTCACGTACTCGGCCAAGCCCCCTCCGAGCTGCCAGGTGACCACCCGATCGCCGACCACCACAGCATCGACGCCCGGGCCTGTCGCGTCTACGGTGCCCGCGATCTCCCCGCCCGGCACGTAGGGGAGCGGGGGCCGGATCTGGTAGCGGCCTAATGCGATCAATCCATCAACAAAGCCGAGGGCTGTCGCTTCAACCTTGAGCCTGACCTCACCCTCCGTGGGTTGCGGGATCTCGCCCTCGGTCAGGGTGAAAGCATTGAGGGAGCCATACTCTGAACCAATGAGCGTCCGCATCCGATCAGCTTAGCGCCCTCCTTCCGGAAAGACAGCCAAGTGCTGGGAGTCAGGTCTGAACTTTACTGGACGCGGTTACTCGGTCCCTTCGCCCAGGGAAGCGGTGCTGAGTGGGAATGCCGGCAAACTGTCCTCAGAAGATCCGGTGTTGTCGGATATGACCCGAACTCGCCACCACTTGGCGAACAAGAGCTGTCTCTTGGTGCTCACCGACGATGGCCAGCCCTGTTCTCAGCCCCAGGCTTGCCGATAGAGGTCCTCGATCTCGGAGGCGCTCGGAACGCGCGGATTGTTGGCGGGCGAGCCGGAGGCGAGGGCCTGGCCAGCCATCACAGGCAGCAGCTCCTGCCAGCGCCGCTCGTCGATGCCATAGGCCCGCGGGCTCGGCACGCTCAGATCCTGGTTGAGCTGAGCAAGTTCGTGGAGCAGGCGCGAGACCGCCGGCTCGTCTGCGTCATGCTCCGAGGCAACGCCCATGGCGCGCGCACACTCGGCGTATCGACCCAGCGCCGCCCCAGCCGAAAACGCTGTGACGACGGGCAGCAGCATGGCATTCGAGAGCCCGTGCGGCACATGGAAGAAGGCCCCGATGGGCCGGCTCATCCCATGAACCAGGGCAACGCTTGCATTCGAGAAAGCCATGCCGGCCTGCGTGGCCGCAAGCATCATCGCTTCCCGGGCGGGTCGGTTGTCCGGCTCGCGGCAGACTATTCGCAGGTTAGCTGCGATCGCCTTCATGGCTGCGAGGGCTAAGCTGTCGGAAAACGGATTGGCCCGCCGGCTCACGTAGGCTTCGATGGCATGGGTCAAAGCATCGACCCCGGTATCAGCCGTGAGCCGGAGCGGTTTTGTCAGGGTCAGCTCGTAGTCGACGAGGGCGGCTATGGGCAGAAAAGCAAGACCGATGCACAGCATCTTCTCGTCGGTGGTCTCGTCCGTGATGACGGTGAAGCGCGTCGCCTCGGAGCCTGTGCCGGCCGTGGTCGGCACGGCAATGATCGGCAGACCCGGCTGGTCCATCTGACGCGGGGCCTTGTAGTCGTGCATGGCGCCTCCATGCCGGCCCAGCACGGCGATCGCCTTGGCGCTGTCGATCGGGCTGCCGCCGCCGAACCCGAGGACACAATCGAAGTCGCCGGCCCTGAGGGCGGCTAACCCGGCCTGAACGGACGCGACCGTCGGGTCTGGCACGGTCTCGGCAAAGACCGCGGCCGTGATCCCGGAGCTCTCCAGGGCTGTCTTGAGGCGATCAACCTGGCCATGGCTCAACAGGAACTGGTCGGTGACGATGAGGGGACGCTGGAGTCCAAGGCCCTGGAGCACCGCCCCAATCTCCTGGGATGCCCCACCGCCGACCCGCATGATCCGCGGAAGCGCAATGCTCGCTGCTGCCATGCTCGTCTCCCATGACCTTGATGAAAGAGCGTAAGCTCACCCGCAACGGCCGGTCAGAGCCCG
>JBJMPB010000295.1:0-15677 GCA_045803455.1 Gemmatimonadales bacterium
TGCCAGCCCCGAGCGCGACTCGCCCGAGGCGCTCGACGGTCTGGCACTGGCGGGTTGGTGGCGGGAGGAGTACGCCCGCGGCATCGAAGCCCGGGAGTGCGCCTATCGGCTCTACCGCGCCCGGGACAACATGCTCGGCGCCGCCCGGATGGCCGTCTGGCTCGGTCACGACTACGCCGAATACCGGGGAGAGGCCGCGGTCGCCCACGGCTGGCTTCGCCGGGGCGAGCGGCTGCTGGAAAGCCTTCCCCTGTCGCCCGAACATGCCCTGCTCGCGCAGATCAACGCCCATAACGCGCTCATGGGTCTGCGGGATCCGGTGGAAGCCCGCCGGCTCAGCGCCGAGGCGGCAGAGATCGCCAGGAAGGTTGGCCCCGCTGATATAGAGATGCTGGGTGTAGCCCTCGAGGGACTGGCGATGGTGAACGAGGGCGAGGTGGCCAAGGGCATGAGCCGCCTGGACGAAGCCACCGCTGCCGCCCTCAGTGGTGAGTTGAACGACCCCACCCTGGTGGGAACCGCGTGCTGCTACCTGATCCGCGCCTGCGAGCAGGTGCACGACTATGACCGGGCGGCTCAGTGGTGCCACCGGGTGCGAGAGTTCAGCCGGCGGTGGAATCTGACCGGACTCTTCTCCGCTTGCCGGATCCAGTACGCCGGTCTTCTGACTATCAGGGGAGCGTGGACCGAAGCGGAACAGGAGATCGAGGCCCTGCGCCGCCACGTCCAACAGGTTCAGCCCCGCCTGGTGCCAATAGCACAGATCCGCCTGGCGGACCTTCGCCGCCGGCAGGGCCGCTGGGGAGAGGCTGAAGACCTGCTGGCCAAGAGCGGGGCCCATCTCCTGGCGGTGCTGGGCCGGGGGCAGCTGGCGCATGATCGGGGCGAGATGGGCGTGGCGGCAGAGTTGGCCGAGGAGTACCTCCGCCGAGTGCCGACGGCCGACCGCACCGAGCGAGTGCCGGGTCTCGACGTCCTGGCCCGGGCTCGTGCCGGTGAAGGATCGCTGGACTCGGCGCGAGCAGCCATATCCGAGCTGCGGACCATCGCCGAAATCGTAGGCACGGAGCCGCTGCAGGCGATCGTCGCGCATGCGGAAGGCTGCCTGCTTGCCGCCGAGGGCAAGCACGAGGCCGCGTGCGAGCGTCTAGAGACCAGCGCATCCCTGTTCGAGCGGAATGAGACTCCGTTCGAGGCCGCCCGGTCCCGGCTTCAGCTGGCCCAGAGCCTGAACCGGTTGGGACGCCGGGAGCCCGCTTTTCTGGCACTCGAGGATGCCCACAGTACCCTTGATAAGTTGGGTGCCACGCGACCCGCGAGAACCCCGACCCCTCCCGAAACCAGGTCTTCCGGTCCGAACGTTCCCATCTTGTTCCAGATTCAGGACGCGCTCGCCGGCCGCTACTCCATCCAGCGCGAGCTGGGGAAGGGCGGCATGGCCACGGTCTATCTTGCCCGCGACCTGCGCCACGACCGGTTGGTGGCACTCAAGGTGATGCGGCCGGACCTCGCATCCTCGGTGGGCGGCGAGCGGTTCCTGCATGAAGTGCGGATCACTGCCCAGTTACGCCACCCGAGAATCCTCCCCGTCTTCGACTCGGGCGAGGCCGCCGGCCAGCTCTGGTACACCATGCCGTTCATCGAAGGGGAGACCCTGCGGCAGCGGCTGGTCCGCGAGCGCACCCTGCCGGTGGAGGATGCGGTGCGCATCACCTGCGAGGTGGCGTCGGCGCTCGACTACGCTCACCGGCGGAGCGTGGTGCATCGCGACGTGAAGCCCGAAAACATCATGATCGAAGAGCAGCACGCGGTCATCGCAGACTTCGGGGTGGCCCGGGCACTGGATAAGGCGGCGGGCGAGGGTCTCACGGCCACTGGCTTTGCGGTGGGCACGCCGGCTTACATGAGCCCGGAAGAAGCCAGCGGAGTGCAGCAGGTCGACGGTCGGGCCGACGTGTACGCCCTGGGCTTCGTGCTCTACGAGATGCTTGCGGGAGGACCGCCTTACACCGGAACTCCAAAGGCCGTGATCGCCCAGCGGCTGCATAGTCCCCCGCCGGCCATCGGCCAGCGCCGGGCGGGGGTACCTCGGTGGCTGACTCAAGCCATCGCGAAGGCCATGGCGATCGATCCCAACGATCGATTCAAGACTGCCGGTGAGTTCGCGGAGGCCTTGAGCAACCCGGCCCATTCGGGGAGTTGGCTCCCGAGCGCTACCGCTCGTTTTCCCCGCCGGGCGCTCCTGGTCACGAGTGTTGCGGTGCTTCTGGGCGGTACCAGCTTTGCGCTCTGGCGGAACGGTTGGTCCGGGCCCGCCAAAGTTGCTGGTGCCGCGCCGCTGAACATCGCCGTGCTTCCGTTCGCCAACAACGGCCGCCCGGAGGACGAGTACTTCGCTGATGGTGTTGCCGATGAGATCCGGGGCCAGCTGGCGAGACTCCCCTCGCTGCAGGTCATCGCCAGCGCGAGCGCGGAGCGGTTCCGCGACAGCGTCGGACTCCAGACCGTCGCCCGCGAGCTGGGGGCCGCATATCTCCTCACGGGCAAGGTTCGGAGAGAGCCGGCGCCCGGCAGGCAGGGCCGGGTTCAGCTCAGCAGCGAGCTGATTCAGGTCAGCCAGGTGCCGGCACCCGTCACCCGCTGGCAGCGGGTTTACGACACGGTGTCCACCGCGCTCCCCCGGCTGCAGACCTCCATCGCCCGGGAAGTTGCCCAGGTTCTTGGCCTGCATGGTGAACGCCAGGAACAGACCGCTGGCCTCGATCAGCGCCGGCCGGAGGCGTACGAGGCGTATCTCCGAGGGCAGCAGATTCTTCGCCAGGGGGCTTCGGGTCCGGGCGAGCTACGGCGGGCCATCGCGGAATTTCAGTCAGCCGTGGACCAGGATTCGATGTTCGCCGCGGCGTGGGCCCAGCTGGGATGGGCCGAGGCCGCGCTCTGGAACAATGCCAGCACGGATGAAACCCTCCTGGAAAACGCGAAAGCCCACGGCGATCGCGCGCTCCGCATCGGCGGCGCCGAGGCGGAGGCGCGCCAGGTGCTTGCCTTCTATCACATCATGAAGGGCAACCGGGGAGCAGCCAGGGAGGAAACCCGAAAGGGGCTGGAAGCTGACCCCTCCAACGCCCGGCTGGTGGGCTACAGCGCGAGCCTGCTGGAGCTGGAAGGCCAGTGGCAGGAGGCGCTGCGCTTCCGGCAGCAGGCCGCGACTCTGGATCCGACCGCCGCCGGCCATGCCGCAGGTCTGGCCACCAATCTGCTCTGGCTGCGCCGCTACGGCGACGCGCGCCGCGCCGCCGACCGATATCTCATCCTGGGTCCAACCAATCCCGAGGCCTATCAGCTGCGCGCCATGGTTGCCTTGGGAGAAGGCAAGCTGGAGGAAGCTCGCGGATTCATCCGGACCGCCGCGGCCCAGATCCCGGCCGATGAGCTGTTGCCTTTCGTCGCCACCTACTGGGACCTGTACTGGCTACTCGACCAGGATCAACAAGCTAAGGTTCTGAGCCTGGGGCCGGACCAGTTTTACGGCGATACTGTCTGGTGGCAGACGGCCTCCGCGGCCATTCGCCTGGACCAAGGCGACACGGCAGCTGCTCGGCGCGAGGCTGGCGCCGCCCGCGATCAGTTGTCGCGGCAGCTCAAGACCACTCCCGAGGACGCTGAGACGCACTCGCGACTCGCGCTGGTAAACACCTATCTTGGCCGGCCGGACGAGGCCATCCGTGAGGCTGAGCGAAGCATCTCCCTGCTGCCGATTGCCAAGGATGCTCTCAATGGCTCTCGGCTGGTGTATCGCCTGGCCTGCGTTCAGTCCCGGCTCGGCCTGCAGACCGAGGCCCTGGCTACGCTCGGTACATTGCTCTCGGTGCCCTTCTACGTCTCGCCGGCCTGGCTCAGGGTCGATCCCAACTTCTCCGGGCTGAGAGACAACCCTGAGTTCCGGAAGCTGACGGAAACGCAGCTCTCCCGCTGAGCAACTGGAGGAGGACTCTCATGCTCCACGACATCCAGCCGCGACTCTGGTGGTCCATTGCAGGTGTTGGGCTCTGGTTGGCAGTTCCCGGGCAACTGAACGCCCAGGAACACCATCACCCGCCTGGAATGCCGACCGCCGAGTCCGCCTCCGCACCGACGCCACTCTATGAGAACCTCGGTGGTCTGCACCATACGGTGACGACCGAGTCGGAGAAGGCGCAGCAGTACTTCGATCAGGGTCTTCGGCTGACCTACGCCTTCAACCATGATGAGGCGATCAAGTCGTTCAAGCAGGCGCTCGTCTATGACTCCACGTGTGCCATGTGCTACTGGGGCATCGCGTACGCGCTCGGGCCCAACATCAACCTGCCGATGGACAGCTCGGTGGTGCGTCCGGCCTGGGACGCGTCCTACAATGCCGTGCGGCTGTCGGTGAATGTCTCACCCAAAGAACAGGCCTACATCGATGCCTTGAGCAAGCGCTACTCGGCCGACCCCAAGGCAAACCGGGCTGCGCTGGACACGGCCTGGGCTCGAGCCATCGGTGCGGTATCTCGGAAATATTCAGATGATGACGATGCGGCCATTCTTTACGCCGAGTCCCTGATGGACCTCCGCCCCTGGAACTACTGGAGCAATGCAGGGAAATCACTGGCGCCGAGCACCAAAGAACAGGTGAAAGTGCTGGAGCAAGTGGTAAAACGGAATCCGAATCATCCCGGAGCCTGCCACTTCTACATCCACGCAATCGAAGCCTCACCCGACGCCCGGAAGGCGCTTCCCTGTGCCCAGCGCCTCGGCGGTCTCATGCCTGGAGCCGGTCACCTGGTCCACATGCCGACCCACATTTACATCAAGCTGGGCGAGTGGGATCTGGCCGCGGAGCACAACGAGCACGCGCTGCACGCCGATGAAGAGTTCATCAACGAGCGGCATCCGACCGGCGTGTATCCGCTGGGGTACTACACCCACAACTTTCACGTCATGTGGTACGCCCTCAACATGCTGGGCCGGAGCGAGGACGCGCTGAAGACCGCTCGCAGCATTGGGGAGAAAATTTCTCCGGACGTGGTCAAGCAGATACCCTCACTGGAGTATTACTCTCCCGCCCTGCTGTACACTTTGGTGCGCTTCTCCCGCTGGGACGACATCCTGCGCCAGCCGGCGCCTGCGAGTCATCTCCGCTATACCACCGGTAGCTGGCACTACGCACGGGCCCTGGCGTACACTGCCAAGGACCAGCCGGATTCAGCGGCAATCGAGCAGGACGCGCTGGTGGCAATCGCCGAGACCATGGCGGCCGATCTGATGATGAACCTGAATTCCGGTAAGGCGTTGCTGGAGATCGCCAAGGCGCATCTGGCTGGTGAGATGGCCGCCAAGCAGGGACGGGTCGACGAGGCAGTCGTTCAGCTCCAAACCGCCATCAAGGGAGAGGATCAGCTGATCTACGAAGAGCCGCCGGCCTGGTACATGCCCCTGCGGCAGCGGCTGGGCGCGACTCTGCTGGCAGCGGGAAGACCGGACCAGGCAGAAAAGATATTCCGCCAGGATCTGGACCGGCGGCCGGAAAACGGTTGGTCGTTACATGGTCTGGCCCAGAGCCTTCGAGCCCAAAACAAGTCGAAGGCCGCCGCGAAGATCGAAGAGCGATTCGAGCAGGCGTGGAAGACGGCCGATGTGAAGCTGGCGCTTCGATAATCAGCAGTGTGCGGACTACTCCGGAGCGCCCTTCCGGATAATGTAGACCAGGGTACATCCACCCACGCTCGTGGTGGCATCGTGGGTGGTGGTGCGGTTGGCCCGGTGGTAATCCTCCGGCCCGAGCTCAATGCCCTGACAGCGGCAATCTCCCGAGATCAGGCACAGCTCTTCCACCCAGGCATGGCGATGGCGAGCGATCGTTGCGCCGGGCTCCAGACGCAGCAGCGAAATCTCCACCCCCTCCTCCTCGCTCCCGCTCAGGGGCAAAGCCAGCGTACCCGGCTCCATCGGGTTCCATGCGGCTTTGCCGGAGCGGACCGCACGAGGTGAATCGAGCGGCGGCGCCGTTGCTGATCCCCCTACCGCAAGCAGAACTGTGTCCATCACAACGGCCATCTGACGCCCGGGTACCTTGCCGGCTGCGGGAAGAAAGTCGCCGACGCCGAGTCGCATTCCCTCGCCATCCAGCTCGCCTCGCATGATCACGTAGCCCAAATGCCCGGGGCGGTACGCGTCAGCCAGCCGGGATCCGGTGGGGAGCGACAGCAGCGAGGTCAGTGGACCTTCTTGAGTGCCGAACAGCACCTTCACCTCGAGCCCGTCTTCCTTTCGCCACTCCCCAGTCCCGTTCAGCACAAAGGCGAAGCTGTTGCCTCCGACGCGATCCAGGATTCGCTGCCGCAAGGCGTCCGGAGGATGGAGCGGCTCGATACCGAGGGCAAGCAAGGCTGCGGTTTCCCGGCAGTGCCGGAGCTCCGCGGCGCAGCTCTCGCAACCCGTAGCTAGATGGCTTGCGAGGCTTCCGTCTGAATCAGCGTCGGCCAGGCCCAGCGCGAAAGCCGCGAGGCGATTGGCCAGCTCGGGCGGGTGGTTCAAGGCGCTTCTCGCCGGAGGGAACGTTCCAGCTCCGCCCGGACCAGCTGCAGTGCCTCCCGCAGTGCCGCGAGCACGTCATCCGTCCTAATCCCCAGCCGCTCCGCGATATCGGTGATGCCGGCACCGCCACGCGACGCCAGGGCGAGCACTTCCCGTTGCTGAGACCCAAGCTGATCCACAGCCCGATTGACCCGAGAGCTTCGAAGCTCGGGCGGACACCGGAGCAGGCGGCGAGTCAGCGGTACATCTCCCGATCGATCATGGAGCGCCCGGGCGCTTGGCACCGCCGTTCCGGTCCTCAGTGCAATGGCCCAGCTACGGCACCGCTCCAGCAGCCAGGGTGATACCGCGGGAAGTTGACTGAGCCAGGCCCGCTTTTCCCACAGCTCCGCAAAGGTTTCTTCCACGGCACCTTCGGCGTGCCGGGTATCCTCGCTGATGCCGAGCGCCACTGCGTAGAGTGAAGGGCCGAGCAGATCGAACAGCTCGCCCAATGCGGCCTCATCCCCTTCGGCTACCCAACGGGCCAATTGGCGTTCAGCGGCGGCCCCGTCGGGTGCAGAGACCTTGCGGCGAGAGTGTTGGTAGTCGGCTGAGAGAGGTGTAGAGCTCACAACGGAAAATATCAGTATCTAGGTCAGTCCGTGTAAACCCTATTTCCGCTGAAGATCGTAGGTCAGGACCTGCTCTTTACCGTCCTCGCCCGGACCGGAGACCAGGATGGTGAGCCGGTTCCCCGCGGTTCGCTGATAGCTGATCCGGGTGGGAAAGTCGTGCGCCAGATTCTCAAAGACCGCTCGCTTGCCCTTGGAGTCGTATTCGGTCAACGGAAATGACACCGAGGACATTCCTTCGGGAAACGGCGTCAACACCAGAGTATCGCCTTGCTGCTGAAAGCGCTCGAACTCGAACCCCGCCGGCTTTCCGTTTTCGGTGTACTTGCTGGCGCTCAAAACCTGGCCCCCATTCACCCCAGTATAATGCGCCTCGAATTCGCGGCCACCGATCGTGCCGCGCCAGGTGCCCTCGAGCCAGGTCAGATCGGTGATTTGAGGCGGGGCGGCGGGTTGGCGGGGCGACGGGGCGGCAGAGGAGAGGAAAAGTAGTCCAATCGGAAGAATGACTGCCGCGCGCATGGTACGCTCCGCTGAAACCTATCCGCCTAGGGGATCTCAATACGGGTAAGTTCTGGCCCTGCTGCCCCGCTATTGGTATTGGATATACACCGGCTTGGGATACAGTTCCAGGACCTGCTGCGGCGTCATCATCGGCTTGTCGTTTTTGTAGAACAGCTTGAACCCGGTGTATTGCACCGGGTGCCGGACGACAAACCAGCGGTACGCTCCCATCTTGCTGCCCGGTGTCCCCCACCCGTCCATGTCGATGATGACCTGAACCCGCGGGTCCAGCCGAATCTGGGACGCATTGGTCAACATGTTGCGGGTGAACCGGTGCACCACCAGGACCTTGGGCGGAAGCTGGTGCTCCTCGACTATCCGGGCCAGCACGCCGATCGCATGGTTGACCTCCGAAGCATCCATCCGGCCCATCCAATCGGTCCCAGGCCGCTTGCCGTCCTTCATGGCAAACTCGGGGTCCAGCGCCAGCTGCACGTGGGGGTACTTGAGATAGGGTACCAGGACCTTGAGCTCGTCTTCGACATTGCTGACGCCAACCTGAATATCCAAGAACATCAGCCAGCCCCGTTCTTCCGCCCAGCCCGCCACTCGGCGGATCACGCTATCGGGCATCTGGAGCCGGTACTTCCGCGCCGGGCCGGGATAGCCCTGTGCCACCGTGGCGATCAGATGCAACGCCGGCAGCACCTTGGTGCCGCTGTCCGCTGCCGCCCATTCGGTGGCCACCTTTTCTAGGCGCACCAGCATTTCCTCGGGCGGGAGCTCGCCCAGAATTCCCATGCGCTTCGAGAGCGGGTTCCCATAGAACGCCACGATCCGGTGTTCCGGGAGAATCGAGCCCGGCAACGGCGGGGGAGCCTTGACCGGCCACAATGCCGAGTCACTGGGACTGATGTTGAACAGTCCGCGCTTCTTGGGACGACCGGCAGCGGTTGCGCTCTTTACTCCTGCTTTCGCGCTGTCTCCCCTGGCCGAGTCGCTGAGCGCGGCGCGGCTATGGGTGAGCAGGCTGTCGAGCAGGGTGACGGTATCGCTTGCCGCCGAATCGGCGGGCGCACTGCGGGGAATCAGAATGGCACGGGCAGACCAGAGCGCCGGCTGCACTTCCCAATCCTGCTTCAGGTCCTCCTGCTGCTGTACCGCGCGAGCGGGGGCGTTGCCGCAGCCGAGCAGGACGGCGGTGAGAAATGCGACAATGATGGTAGAGCGCATGGTGGACGTCGCCGGGGAGGAACGGTCCATAAGCCCAGATTCAAGGGAGATGCGGTCGCCGGTCGGCTTGCCGCCTCGATCTGCAAGGCCAGGGCCAAGCCACACTTCCGCCTCAATCCCCATCGCTGTACGGCACGTCCAGCGTCATGCCATCTCGCGCAATAATTGTCTCCGGGAACACCGCCTTGGCCTCGGCCAGGAGCTCGGCGGCGTCGCGGTTGTAGCGCGAGCTGATATGGGTAAGGGCCAGGCGGCGGGCGCCGGCTTCCGCCGCGACGCGGGCTGCTTCCGCAGCCGTCGAGTGGCCGGTCTCCTTGGCCCGATCCTGTTCGTCACCGCCGAAGGTGGCCTCGTGCACCAGCAGATCGGCGCCGCGGGCAGCCTCGATCACCGCGAGGTGGGGGCGAGTATCTCCGGTGTAGACCAGCGCCCGTCCCCGGCGAGGGGCACCAACCAGGTCGCTGGGGCCGATGGTCCGGCCGTCGGGAAGCGTGATGGGCTTGCCCCGGTGCAGCGCCCCCCAGAGGGGACCTTCGGGAATGCCCAGCTCGCGGGCCCGGGCTGGGTTGAAGCGTCCGAGGCGGGCGTGCTCCACCAGCGCAAACCCAACGGTATCGGCCCGGTGATCGGTCTCGAAGACCACGATGTCGTATTCGTCGCGAGCCAGCCGATCCCCCGGTTTGACCTCCAGGATCTCGACTGGGAACTTGTTACGCTCAATACCCAGGGTAATGGCTGCGCCGAGTACCCGCTGGGCGCCCTTGGGCCCGTACAGCATCACCGGCGACGAGCGATCCTGCAGCCCCAGGGTGCGCAGAAGACCGGTGACCCCGAGCATGTGGTCGGCGTGATAGTGGGTGAAAAAAATCTCCCGAAAGCTGAAGCCGACGCCGTAGCGCATCATCTGGCGCTGGCTTCCCTCTCCGCAGTCGAAGAGGATGGTCTCGCCCTCCCGCTGTACGGCAAGACCGGCCACGTTCCTGTCGATGGTGGGGATGGACGCGCTGGTGCCCAGGAAGGTGATGCTCAGCATGTCGGGGAAGATACAGCGTCAACGGGAACTGCTAAAAGCGTGAGCGGGAGAGCTACGCAGTTAGAACAGTTTGATCGTCACCGGCACCTTTCCCGGGTGCTTCTTGAGCTCGTCCAGCAGCTCCTTCAAGGACTTGGACACGTCCCGCATGTCGTAATACAGGCCGCTGTCGGTGGCGAACTTGCCCAGGGTGCCCTGCCCCCGGTTGATGGCGGCGAGCGTCGAATCCAGCCGCGCGGTCATGGCGGCCAGGTTGCCGGTGAGGGTGTCGGCGCGGGTGAGCGCGCGGCCCAGCGCCGGATTGGCCAGCGTGCTGTCCAGACGGCTGCTTAGCTGGCGGAACGACGCCATGGTGCGGGTGAGCTCCGCGGTTGGCCCCTTGGTAGAGTCGCCGTAGATCCGCATGGTACGCTCCGCCGCCTTGAGGGTGCCCTCCATGGCTGTGAGCATGGAGCGGAGCTGGTCGGCCGTTTCCTTGTTCACGATGGCTTGGGCCCCCACCAGGATGCTGTCCGCCCGGTCGCTCAACTCCAGGGCCCGGCCGGAGAGCCCGAGATCCTGGCTCCCCAGAATGACTTTGCCCGGAGGCAAGAATTCGGCGGCGCTTCCTGGGTTGAAGTCCACGGCGTAGTCGCCCACTAAGGTTACCGAAACGATCTTTGCCTCGGCATCGACTCGAGGACGGACGTTGGATGGAAGACTGGCCGTCACCAGGACGTTGCCGACACCTCGAAACTCGATCTTTTCCACCTTACCGACATTGACTCCTGACACCCGCACCGGCGAGGCGCGCTTGAGACCGCTCGCGTTGGCGAATTGAATGTGGGCGAGGTTGTCGGCGGAGACCGACCGTCCGCTCAGCCACATGGTGCCGAAGATGAAGACCAGAATGGCTACGGTCACAATCGTGCCGACGACGACTTCACGCGAATAACGAAGGTCCATGAGGCTCAGGCCGCGAACGAGGGATTGTCGAAGTCACGCTCCAGGAACTCACGGACCTTCTGATTCTTCGAGTCGCGGAACTCCTGCGGGGTCCCCTGCATCACGATCTTTCCCTCGCTCAACAGAGCCAGCCTGTCGGCCACTCGAAAGGCGCCCCGGACATCGTGGGTCACCATGACGCTGGTGACGCCGAGCTCATGATCGAGCCGCTGCACCAGGCCGTCGATGATGTCGGCATTGACGGGATCGAGCCCGGAGGTGGGCTCGTCGTATAACAGATACTTCGGGTTTCCGGCGATGGCTCGGGCGATGCCGACCCGCTTCCGCATGCCCCCGGAAAGCTGAGCGGGAAACTTTTCGATGGTATCGGCCGGCAGATTCACCAGCCGGATGCACTCGGCCACGCGTTGCCGGCAGTACTCCAGGTCTCCGTATTGGTCCTCGTCGGTGATGCCGAGCCGTACATTCTCGAACACATTCATCGAGTCGAACAGCGCGCCGTTCTGGAAGACGTAACCGATACGCGAGCGAAGCTCGGAGAGCTCCCGGCGCTTGAGCATGCAGACGTCCTTTCCGTCCACGTAGATCTCGCCTACGTCCGGCCGGATCAGGCCGATGATGTGCTTGAGCAGCACACTTTTGCCGGTTCCTGACGGCCCCAGGAGTGCCACGGTCTCGCCTTCGCGGACCTCGAAGTCGACGCCGTTCAGCACCACCTGTTTGCCGAACGCCTTATGGACATTGCGAAGCTCGATCATTGATTCAAGAGCAGTCGGGTGAGCACCGTATCCAACACGAGAATCAGCACGGAGCTGGCGACCACCGCCGTGGTGGTGGATTTACCCACTCCCTCCGCCCCCTGCTGGGTGTTGAAGCCCATGTAGCAGGAGATCACCGTGATGGAACCGGCGAAGAAGAAGGCTTTGATGACCGAGTACCAGGCATCCCAGGGCCGCCAGTAATACTGCGCTCCATAAATGAAGTCCGCGTCCGTCACCGGCAGGACGGCTTTGACCGAGACCCAGCCGGACACGACCCCGGAGAGGTTCGCCAGAATGGTGAGGGCGGGTATCATCAGGAGTCCGGCCAGCACTCGGGGGATCACCAGGTGCGACGCGGGCGACCGGCCCAGGCTCTCCAGCGCATCGATCTGTTCGGTTACCCGCATCGTGCCCAGCTCGGCCGCGTAGCGGGCGCCGATCCGGCCGGCCAAAATCAGCGCGGTCAGCACGGGACCCAACTCCAGAATGATGGACGAGACCACCAGCGTGCCAACCACATAGTACGGAATAGCGCCGGTAAACTGATAGCCGGTCTGCAGCGCGGTAACCGCGCCGGCAAACGCCGAGATCAGCAGCACGATGAACAGACTGCCAGCGCCAATGTTCCAGGCCTCTATCATCATTCTGGGCCACCAGATTCGGACCTCGCTGAGGCCGCGAATGGCTTCCACAATGAAATAGGTCAACCGCCCCACATGGGATGCGCCATCCAGCACCAGCCGGCCAATCCGGGCCAAGGGATTCATGGGGACCAAAGCTAATTCCGTTCAGGTTGCGCCGTTAGGCGAGCAGTACCTGCAACTTCACGCGCGCGCGTTTCGCCGGAGTTTGCTGCGCTGGTTTGGCCGCAATGGCCGCGACCTTCCCTGGCGGCGTACCCGCAATCCATATCACATCATGGTCTCGGAGTTCATGCTGCAGCAGACCCAGGTCGTGCGGGTGGAGGGGTTCTACCACCGCTTTCTGGCGCGCTATCCCACGCTGGAGGATCTGGCGTCAGCCCCGCCTGCCACAGTACGCGAGAGCTGGGAGGGGTTGGGGTACTATCGGCGGGCAGTCAACCTGCACCGGCTGGCGCAGGAAGTGGTCCAGAACAGAGGAGGCGTCATTCCCGATGATAGCGAGGAGCTGCGCCGGCTACCGGGGATCGGCCGGTACACCGCCGCGGCAGTCGCAAGCTTTGCATTCGAGCGCCAGGTGACCCCGATCGATACCAACGTGTCCCGGGTGCTTCGCCGAGTGTTCCATTCCCGAGCCAGATCGAAGGCTTTGGCTCGCCGCCTCGAACGGTCGGCGGACATGCTCCGGCCCAGAGGGGGCAGGAAAGCATGGATGTTCAATCAGGCAATCATGGAGCTGGGGGCACTGGTCTGTACCGCACGGGTGCCCCACTGCGGGATCTGTCCGATACGGGGTATGTGTCAGACGGCTGTCCGGGAAGCAGGAAGGACTACCCCAGCATCGCTCCGGCAAAGAGCGCAACCAGGCCGAAGGTCCCCGCTATCGAGGCGACGATCCGCTGGCGCGCTCGCAGTTCGTCGAAGTAGCGGGCCCCTTCACCAGTAGGATCCAACCGCCCCAGCCGGGTAGCAGTGGGCAAGGCTATGAGCAGCGTAATCAGGGCAGCGATCACCCCAGCCCCCTGCATCAAGACCAGCCAGATACTGAATCCGGCCATCTCACCGCCACTGATTTGGAAGGTGAGAATGATCCCCGAGAGAACCGTAAGCAGAGAGCCGGGTGCTATTGCCACCTTGGTCAGCTTCGATTGGGCTCGAACGACCGCGCCGACTCCGCTGCGCTCCTCCTGCCTGGCAGCGATGCCCACCACCATCGACGCAATAGCCCCGCCCAGCCACAGCGTGAAGCCAAGCAGGTGAAGAAAGAGCAAGGCACGACTCATGAAGGAGTCGCCGAAAGGATTGCTCCGTCAATCGGTTGGCGGCCGGAGAAGCCGGTATCGATTTCGTGCCAGTGACTGATCCGGTCCTCACCCAGTCGCCAGCAGAGAAAAATGGGGCGATCGTCTCGCAGGGAATAGAAATCCACCAGTCCGCCCTCAAAGCCCTTGAAGACGCAGCCTATGGCCTCGAGCTCCTGCAGATATTGGTTGATGCGATTGGCGTGACGGGTCACCTCTTCCCGCGCTGCGACCAGCTCCTGGGTCTCGCCCCAGTCCGCGCGAGCCCCGCCGGTCAGGACCTCGAACCGGCCCACCGCCGCGCGCCACGCCGGGTACTCCACCGTGAGATCCGCGACCACCCGACGGACCAACGGGAGCGTGCGTTCGGCCTCTTGCAGGGTAAACAGCTTGAATTCAGACATTCCCGCTCCGTCGTGCTACCCCCATACGATCTTCACGGCCGGTATCTGTTCCGGGTGACTGATGAACCCTACAACCCGGCCGGCCTCGTCCACAACGGTGATGGTCGGCCTGAGGTGGGACTCAGTTGGATCGAGGTCCATCCGGACCTCGAACCCGTCGAGCTCCCGGTCCGGCCGCACGACTGGTGAGTTGGTCCGCATCAAGGAATCGGCCCGGGTATGCCAGGGATGTTTGCCCTCGGCCAGACAACGGGTAACCAGATCGCGATCGCTGAGAGTTCCCAGGAAGCGGCGGGTGCGATGGTCGTCCACCACCGGCACTACGGAGATGTTCCGAGTCTTCAGCATGATGGCAACCTCACTCGCCATCGCTCCCGCCACCGCGACATGCGGATCGGCAACCATCGCATCAGAGGCTTTCATGGGCTCAATTTGACCGCTATGAGGAAAGGGTCAAGAGTCGGCGCCCCAGCGTTCCAGAGCTTCGCGTGTGGCCCGGCGCCCTTCATGGGCATACTCGCGCACCCGATCAACCCGGAATGTGGTATGTCGTTCCACCCGGGGCCTGACGTACACCAGCGGCGGGCGACCCGAGTCTGCCCGCCACAGCGCCAACTGGCTCTGGGTGTTTCCCGCCATAAGAATTCCGACTGCGTCATCGTGGGCGCGGAGCAGCGGAGGCGTCGGTGGCGAGTTGGCCGAAGGTGTCAGGTCAAAGCCCGGTCCCACATCCACCGCAAGGACCAGCTCAACCTCCAGATCGGCGGCGGGTTCGAACGGCACAACGGCGCGGAGCCCTCCGTCCCCGAACCTCCGACCGTTCAGAATCACCGGAGGGTAGTACAGGGGAAGCGCGCAGGTGGCGCACAGCACGTCGATGAGCGGAGCATCGCCGGCCCCGGAGCCGAAGAGCACCAGCTCCCCGGTGTCGAGATCCACCGCGGTGACGGTGAGTGGAACGGTGAGGTCGGCAAAGCGGCGAGCGGGAACGATGGCCTCGATCGCAGCTCTGAGCGGCCCCGGTTTAAGCAACGAGCGAAGAAACAGTCCGGCTACCGGCGTCCACCGATCCCGCACAATGCCGCGCGGGCCCATTTCGGCCATCCGCTCGAGGAGCTCATCGTTGCCTATTCCGCTGGCCAGACCAGCAGCCACTACCGCTCCCATCGATGTCGCGACATACCAGGTCGGTTCAAAGCCGGCTTCCCTCAGGGCTCGGCAAGCGCCCAGGTGGGCCGCGGTCTTGGCACCACCGCCGCTGAGCACAACCGCGGCTGGCCGGGTCAAGCCCGCTCTTTTCTCCGGTGCTGGCTCTCGGCGCGGGCGTAGCGGTCGCGCTCTTCGCTGGTCTCCGGCACCAAACGTGGAACCCGGGTTGGCCTGCCCTCCTCGTCCAGCGCGACGAACACCACGTGGGCCGTATGCGTATGTCGCCGCTCTCCGCTGCTGACCCGTTCGGCATAGACCTCGACCGTGATGTCCATGGACGAGTTGCCCACGTAGTCCACGGTCGCCATACACGTCACCAACGCGCCCACCGGAATGCGCTCCCGAAAATCCACTCGCTCGATGCTGGCCGTCACGGCGGGACCGCCGGCGTGCCGAATGGCTGCCACCGCCGCCGCCTGGTCGACCAGTGCCATCAGCTCACCGCCGAACAGGTCTCCCCGGACGTTTTGCATG
>JBJMPB010000314.1:0-8693 GCA_045803455.1 Gemmatimonadales bacterium
ATCCGCTCCGAGTAAGCAGCTCAGAGCCGGCCAGGACGAATCCAAACAGGACCAGAATCAGCGCAATGGTGTGAGCCAGTCCGCTGCGCACCTTCCAGGAAGCCATGGCAGCCCATATTCCTGCCACGATCACGGTGGTTACCGCGCTGAGATAGCCCAGCAGGGGAAACCCACAGGAGCGATTGTAGGGCCATCCACCCATCGTCACCGCCAGGCATAGCGCCAGTGCCACTCGAAACCACATGCCGAGCACGCGCCGCTGGGGACTCACCTCAGGCCGGGGAACGATGTTCATCGGGCCGAAAGAGCTGGACGAGCGCGTGGCGGGAGCGCGCGCGGGCTCCGGCTGTCCCTGAAGACCAGGCAGCTGAGCCAGGAGGCGCTCTACCACGCCCGCCATCGGGTCGGGCTGTGAGCCCCGCGGGGGGGTCGGCTTCGGCATGGGACTCCGGCGCAGAGGTGAACGGCAGGCGCTCGATATCGCATGGCATTAGCCATACCATCGCGCCAAGGCCCTAAGTCATTACGGGGGCTTCTAGCCTCCACTCTGGCGTGCGATCTTCTGCAGCACTCGACTACCGGATGCAGTTGGTGAAAACGAAACGCCCCGGGTTCAACCCGGGGCGTTCGATTACGACGTTGGCTGCGGTCGAGTTAGTACATCCCGCCCATGCCGCCGCCCGGAGGAGCCGCTGGAGCCGGCTTGTCTTCCTTCTTCTCGACCACCACGCACTCGGTGGTGAGGAGCAGACCCGCGATGGACGCCGCGTTCTGCAGGGCGGTGCGGGTGACCTTGGTCGGGTCGATGACGCCGGCCCGAACCAGATCCTCGTAATTATCGGTCGCGGCGTTGTAGCCGAAGTTCTTCTCCTTCGACTCCTTCACCCGGCCGACCACGATCGAGCCCTCGGCGCCCGCGTTCTGGGCGATCATCCGGATGGGCTCCTCGAGCGCCCGGCGGACGATCTCGACCCCGATCTTCTCGTCGTCGGTGCCCTTGAGCTTGTCCAGTCCCGCCTGAGCGCGGACCAGTGCGACACCGCCGCCGGGAACGATGCCCTCCTCGACTGCGGCGCGGGTAGCGTGCAGCGCGTCCTCGACCCGAGCCTTCTTCTCCTTCATCTCGGTCTCGGTAGCAGCGCCGACGTTGATCACGGCGACTCCACCGGAGAGCTTGGCCAGCCGCTCCTGCAGCTTCTCGCGATCGTAGTCGCTGGTGCTCTTCTCCACCGCGGCCTTGATCTCGTTGATCCGGCCCTGAATGTCGTTCTCCTTGCCCTTGCCATCCACGACCGTGCTGTTGTCCTTGTCGACCACGACCCGCTTGGCCCGACCCAGATCGTTCAGGGTGGAGTTCTCGAGCTTGAAGCCGAGCTCCTCGGAGACCACCTGGCCGCCGGTCAACACGGCGATGTCACGTAGCATTTCCTTGCGCCGATCGCCGAAGCCTGGAGCCTTCACCGCGCAGACCTTCAAGGTGCCGCGCAGTTTGTTCACCACCAAAGTGGCCAGCGCTTCGCCTTCAACGTCTTCGGCGATGATCAGCATGGGCCGTCCGCTCTGGGCTACCTTCTCCAGAACCGGGAGCAGCTCCTTCATGGCCGAGATCTTCTTGTCATGGATCAGGATGTAGGGGTCGTCCAGCACCGCCTCCATCTTCTCCGGATCGGTGACGAAGTAAGGAGAAAGATAGCCCCGGTCGAACTGCATGCCATCGACAGTCTCGAGCGTGGTCTCCAAACCCTTGGCCTCTTCGACCGTGATCACCCCATCCTTGCCAACCTTCTCCATGGCCTCGGCAATCAGGTTGCCGATTTCCTTGTCGTTGTTGGCCGAGATGGTGCCGACCTGGGCGATCTCTTTCTTGCCCGCGGAGGGAACCGAGAGGGTCTTGAGCTGCTCGACCACCGCCTCCACCGCCCGGTCAATACCCCGCTTCAGCTCCATGGGATTGGCGCCCGCGGTCACATTCTTCAGCCCTTCGCGGAAGATGGCCTGGGCCAGCACGGTGGCGGTGGTGGTGCCGTCGCCGGCGAGATCGGAAGTCTTGGTCGCGACCTCTTTCACCATCTGCGCGCCCATGTTCTCGATCGGATCGCTCAGCTCGACTTCCTTAGCCACCGTGACGCCATCCTTGGTGACCGTGGGGGAGCCGAACTTCTTGTCGATGACGACATTTCTGCCCTTGGGCCCGAGGGTGACCTTCACTGCCTCTGCCAGCTGGTCCACGCCTCTCTTGAGTTTGGAGCGGGCATCGGTGTCGAATTGAAGCTCTTTTGCTGCCATGTCTGATCTCCTGAAAAGATTCGGGAGGCAAGTGCCGCCCGTGTCGGTTTAGCTGATCTTGGCCAGAACGTCGGATGCCTTGATGATGATCACTTCCTCATCGCCCAGCTGAAACGGGGTGCCGCTGTACTTCCCGTAGATCACGCTGTCGCCGACCTTGAGGTCGACCGGTACCCGCTGCCCCTTCTCCATCCGGCCCGGCCCAACGGCGATCACTTCACCCTGGGTGGGCTTTTCCTTGGCAGTATCCGGAATGTACAGACCCCCACGCATGGTCTCCGCCTCATCAGACGGCATGATCACGATGCGATCCTCCAGGGGCTGCAACTTGAGGTTGGGCTTGGCCTTGGTAGCAGTTGCCATCTGTACGACCTCCACTACTGGTTGGTGTGAGCGGTGTAACCCGCTGGTATAATAGGGGTTGGCACTCTTGATGTGGGAGTGCTAAGACCCGGAAGATAAGAGCAAAGCTCTTGCTGTCAAGTCGCTTGTCTGGCGCGAAGCCTAGGCAATCGGGGTGCCGGTGAAACACGCCAGGTTGGCAGAATTTTATCGGTCGGTGATGATGCAAGGCAGGCCGGACTGCCGCTACGGTAGGTGTTTGTTGCTCGTGGAACCCTGCTCAGCGGCTACCCTCCGGAATGAGCCGCCGAACTCCGACCCATCGCCGGTACCACCAGCGTCCGTAAGGATCCACTGCACTCAACGTGCTGATCTGGACCCCCTTGGTTGCGCTGTGAATGAACCGGCCTTGTCCAACGTAGAGTCCCACGTGCGTGACTGGTCCGCCGCGATTGGAAAAGGTGAGCAGATCTCCGGGCCGTAATCGTTCGAGCTTTCGATCTACCTTCGTGCCCTGCCGGGCTTGATCCGTGCTCCGGCGCGGAAGCTCGATCCCGTGCTTGGCGTAGGCATACTGGATCAGGCCCGAGCAGTCGAAGCCCTCTCCATTCTCCCCGGTCCCGCCATACTCGTAAGGCCGGCCCATCGCCTCTGTGGCGGTAGCGATCACCGAATCCGCCAGCGTGAGCGGGGTGGTTTGGGAGTCCACCGCCGGCGGCGGTGGCGCGTCTTGTACTACTTGAGGCGGCACCGTAGAGGACGGGGGCACTGGCGGAGAGGAAGCTCTCTGCCCACCCATGTGAATGGCCATGCCGATAGCCAGCTCGACTCCTTTGCTGCCACCCAAGGAGAGTCCTC
Source organism: Gemmatimonadales bacterium (assembly GCA_045803455.1). Taxonomy (GTDB): domain Bacteria; phylum Gemmatimonadota; class Gemmatimonadetes; order Gemmatimonadales; family GWC2-71-9; genus CAVVWJ01. Next base: position 3,487 of record JBJMPB010000314.1, read on the forward strand.
GCCAGCGGCCTTCCGCTGCCACTGAGAGGAAAGAGAGGGGAAACAGGTCGTATCCTCCACCCAGCGACCAGGAGCCCCAGGGATCGGAGAAGTCATTCGAGGTTTCCGAGCCCATACCGCCGCTCAAGCCGGCAACCAGATAGGGACCGCCCTCTCGTTTTCGAAATGCGGTGAGATCGGCACCGACCCCGGCCAGTCGTCCCGTGTCTCCCTGGAACCGTCTCGTCAGATCCCCATGGAGCTGAATTCCAACTACCCCCGCGAGAGGCCGGCTGAGTCCGAGTCGGTAGGTGGTCCACTCGGTGGAATCCCAGAAGTGGCCCACTCGGACCTCCACGGCCTGCGCCTGCACTGAAGAGCTCCAGGCGAGGAGCCCACAGCTCAGCCTGAGGGCAGCGCGACCAAGGGTGAAGGACCTCATGGTGTGCGGCGACCCGCCGGCTCTCGCAATGGCCGCCCGGTCCGTAGGTCCACTCGATAGGGAGTGACCGGCCGGCAGTGGGTCCAGAGCATTGCGCGCATGGTCGAGTCGTTCAACAAGCTGGGAGCTTCTCCGGTATAGAGGAGCGGAACGGGAACGCGGTGGCCGTCGCGCCGGATCTCCAGCCCTCGCTCTACGCACGACTGGCCCTCGCTGGAGCGGGCCGGCCGGGATAGGGTGAACCAGATCTCGACCCCGGCCGGGGTAGTTGTTGCCAAAGATTCTTCTGGCGCAGCCGCTTCGCCTGCGTTGGTTTTGGTTTGAGGTCGCTCGCTTCGCCCACACGCCGAAAGCAATGCGAGACCCCACAGCAACACACCATCGTACTTTGCCACGATCATGGAGATCAGGCGGGTGGAGACGGCTCGGGCTCGGAGATCTCCTCGGGCACCTCAGGCACCACGGAAAATTCTGTGGTATCCGGAGTGCCGTCTACGGTCACGGCCAGCACCTCGCGCACCTCGGGCGACCGGCGCAGATAGTGCAGCCAGGCGATCAGCGCTGCGAACCCGGCCAGCCCGCCGCATACGGCGGTCACCGCCAATCCCCGCACCGGATCGTCCAGGTTCATCGCAAGGAGCGCGCCCGCGACTGCCCCGAAAAATGAAGCTGCCCACGCCAGGAATGGTGTGAGCAGCCAGCCGAAGATGCGAAAGAAAAGTCGGACCCAGCGCATCGGGTCAGGTGCGGCGCTTCCCGATACCAGAAAAGAGCGTGGCTAGTGCGAGCGCCGGGAGAAACGCCACCCCGAAAGTCCCCAGTCCCCAGTGCGCTCCGGGAAACCCGAGGAGTGTCGCCCCCACCCCGATCAGCACCGCCAGAACCAGTACAGTAAGGAGTCCCTGCCCCACCGATGGGCGTCCGTTGCGGTTGGTCTGATTGGCCAGGAGCCACGCCCCCATCCAGGGGATGAACGTTCCCACCATCCACCAGACGGGATGGTACCACCAGTTGCTCCCACCACCGATTTCATACCAGCGATTGGTGTAGGTCCCGATGTTCTGCAGCAGCACGACATCCACCAGGAGAAACACGCCAGTCGCGCCCAGCCCGATGCCGGCCGCGCCGGCAATTCCCTCGATGGTGCGAGGCCGAGTCCATAGGCCCGGAAGCATGCTGACGGCGGCCACCCCCACGACCAGGATGATGCCGCAGACGATGGTCTCCACGATCCCGTCGAGCAGCCGTGAGGCCAGGGAGAACAACAGTACGGCAATACCCTCGAGCAGGCCGAGTTTGACGGAGCCCGCCACGATGGCGGGAACCCCGGTAAGGTCGTAATCCCGGTTCAGCTCCGCCGTCGAAATCATGCTCTCTCCGTATTCCATCGGGGAAGCTCAAGTATACCGGAACGGCTGGGGAGCGGCCAAGGCCTCAGGCCGCCCACGCAAGTGCAACCGCGACATCGGTCACCGCCCAGGCTAGCAGCGCCTGGTACATGCCGCGCTGGTGGTCCCTGGTGGACATCCGGCTTTCCCGGTGCATCCAGGGCAGCAGCACCAGCGCCCAAGCCAAGGCAGCCAGCGCCAGCACAAACCAGCGCCAGCGGTCGTCCTGAGACCACGCGCTGGATCGTGCCGCCAGTCCGAACAGAACGAAGGCAGCGACTGCAGCAGCTTGGGCTACGATCAGACTCTTTCGCCGTCCCAGGGAGAGCGCCAGAGTACGGTCCCCTCGGCGGGTGTCCTCTTCGAATTGATAGATCTGGGTCAGGGGATAGAGAGCAGCGAACAGCGGGCAGAAGGCAAGCAGGATGAGTGTTCCCGCCCTGCCCAGAGGCAAACCGGTAGCCGCCCATCCGGCGTACGGCGTTAGGCTGCCGAACCCCCACATGTTGATCAGCCAGTCGGCTCCCGGCACGGCTTTGAGTCGGAACGGCGGAGCGGAATACACCACGGAGAGCACCACACAGATCGCGTAAGCGAACAGGTACCCTCGCGGAAGCTGGAAGGCTCCGATCAGCCCGATCAGCATCAGCGCAAGCCCGAACCCTGCCAGTCCCCGCGGAGGTGAAGGAGGCTGCCGCAAGTAGGCCACGTCTCCCTCGTCGCGGTCGAACGCACTGTTGAATGCGAGAGTTCCACCATTCAGGCAGATCACCCAAAGCGCGATCCCCAAGATACTGCTCCCCAGCCGCTCGCTTCTGAATGCGTTGGGAGCGCCCACCGCCAGCACGTATCCCAGCGTCGTGTGCGCCGCGACGATGGGCCACTCCGCCGGGCGGGTGTGCAACAGATAATCGAGCCGGCTCCCGAGCAGCCGGTATCCTGCCCGCCTCGGCCAGCTCACCACTCCAGACCGAGATGTCCGGCCGCAATCCGAAGTCCCCGCAGAGTCAGGTCCGGATCGGTCAACTCGATGCTGGTAGTCAGCGGAGCAACAATGGACGCCAGTCCACCAGTGGCCACGACCCGTGGGCGGGTGCTGCCGGGCCATTCCTCCATGATCCGACGGATCATACCGTCTACCGCGTCAGCCGCTCCGAAGAGCACACCAGCCTGAATGCATTCCTCCGTCCGCCGGCCGATCACCCGGGTGGGAGGCCGCAACTCGGTAGCCGGCAGCTTGGCGGCACGCCGGGTCAACTGGTCGGCAGAAGTGCGGAGGCCGGGCATAATGGCCCCCCCGATGAAGCGGGCGTCGGCCGTCACGCAGTCGAACGTGGTGGCGGTGCCGAAGTCGACCACCACCCCGTCCGATCGAAACAGCTCCACCGCGGCGAGCACATTCACAATCCGGTCCGCTCCCACGGTCAGCGGCTCGTCCACGTCGAGCCGCACCGGGAGCGGTGATCGCGCATCCACAGCGACCCCGGTGCAGCCAGTCGCCAGGGCGATGCCATCCACGATGCTCTGGGTTACCGTCGGCGCCACCGATGCCAGGCAAACCGCCCGCACCTCGTTGGGTGAGTGGCCGCTCTGGACCAGGAAGCCGCCGATGGCGCTGCCCCACTCGTCGGGGGTCCGATCGGGATTGGTCGTGAGCCGCCAGTGCGCCTGGAGCTCACCGCCCTGGAACAGCCCTACCGTGATCTCCGTGTTGCCGATATCGAGGGTGAGCAGCATGTATCACCGAGTGGGAGAAACGTCCGCCAGCTCCACCGAGCCGTGACGCAGGGATACGTGAGAACCCTGCGGGGTACGCACCCGCAGCGCCCCGTCATCGTTCAGGCCGGATACAATCCCGGCCAGGGGTTCTCGAATCTCCCGGCCGTCGAGCCAGCTTCTGGCGGCAAACAGATCGAGCTCCGCTGGGGAAAGTCGTTCTGCCCCGAGATCCAGCGCGCGAATGGCGGCCGACACCGAATGGAGCACCGTCTCCAGCTGGATCTCAGGCTCCAGCTCCACCAGAGCGACTGCGGTCTCTCGGAGCTCGCCCGGCACCGGGTTTCGAACATTGAGTCCTACACCCACAGCAATCCAGCCCAGGGCTGCTCCCTGCCATCGCGCTTCGCACAGAATGCCACCCAGCTTGCGCCCATCCAGCATGAGGTCATTGGGCCACTTCAGGCGCACCGGTGTGGGCACATGAGGATCCAGCGCCCGTGCTACCGCCAGGCCTACCCGGACGCTCAGCAGCTCCAGTCCACCAGTCGATGGTGGACGGTACAGCGCGCTGAGCCAGAGTCCGCCGGGCGGTGAATGCCAGGGCCGGCCCCGCGAGCCCCGGCCCTGGAGCTGCTCCGTGGCGACCACCATGCTTCCGGCCTCCGCGCCTCGCTCGGCCAGTTCATGGATCAGGTCCATGGTCGAGGCCACTCGCTCGTACTGGTACGTTGCCGCTCTCACGTCAGGTCCCCATCAGGAGCAGCAGGCCACCCAAGGCGATGCGGTACCAGGCGAACACCCGGAAGCTATGGCCCGATACATATCGCAGCAGCGCCTTCACCACCACCAGAGCCGAGAGGAAGGACACGCCGAACCCGACCAGGAACATGGGAGCATCCGCCCTCGTGAGGGTCGACCAGCTCTTCAGCAGATCGTACCCGGTGGCCGCGAGCATCACGGGTATGGCCAGAAAGAAGGAGAACTCGGTGGCCGCCACCCGGCTCAGCCCGAGAGCATATCCACCCAGGATCGTTGCGCCGGAGCGGGAAGTCCCCGGCACCAGTGAAAGGACCTGGGCCAGCCCGATACCGAGGGCCTTTCGGGGAGGTACCCGGTTCACGTCATCGATGATTTCCGGCGGCGACCAGTGCTCGATCAGAAGGATCAGCACACCACCGGCGATCAGGGCGGCGATCACCACCTCGGGATTGAACAGCCGGGCCTTGATCCAATCGTGCGCCAGGAACCCAATTACCGCCGCTGGAAGGAAAGCGATCAGCAGATTCAGCAGAAAGTGCCGGCTCTCCGGGTTGCTGCCCGCCGACACCACGGCGCCGGCCAGGCGCCGGCGATACAGCCATACCACAGCCAGGATGGCTCCAAGCTGAATGAAGATGTCGAAGGTCTTGGCGCGCTCGTCCACCAGGTGCAGCCAGTTGCTGACCAAAATCAAATGACCGGTGGAGGACACCGGAACGAATTCCGTGGCGCCCTCCACCAGGCCCAGTACCGCAGCCTTCCAGAGCAGATCAGGCGGCACGGATCGGAATCAGGCGAGGACTTTTTGGTAGAGTGATTCATACATCGGAACGATGCGGTCAGCCGAAAACTGCTCCGCTTTGGCCAGGGCTGCCTGCCGCATGGCCTCATGGCGCTCGGCATCCCGCAACAACTCGACC
>JBJMPB010000326.1:0-4100 GCA_045803455.1 Gemmatimonadales bacterium
TCGATCTTGGTGGTGAAGTAGTTGTAGGCCCACACCGCGGGAATCGCCACCATCAGACCGAAGGCCGTGGTGATCAGGGCTTCGGCGATACCGGCGGAGATGCCGGCCAGACCGCCCGAGGCGCCCTGCTGCGCCATGCCCACGAACGCGTTCACGATACCCATGGTGGTGCCCAGCAGTCCAACGAAAGGCGCGGTCGAGCCGACCGTACCCAGCACGCCGAGTCCGCGCTTGAACTCCGACAACACGATCAGCATCTGCCGCTCGACCGCCCGCTCGGCCGAGTTGATGTCGGCGGCGGTGATGGTGGCACGGTCCCGCAGCAGCGGCTTCACCTCGAAGAGGGCCTCGCCCACGACGCGCGACAGGTGGCTCTTCTTGTTCTTCTCCGCCAGCGTGATCGCCTGGTCCAGGTTCTCCTCCTGGATGGCGCGGGAGAACTGGGGCGCGAACTTCCGGGTCTCGCGCTCACTCCGCTTCAGCTGGATGAGTTTGGTGATGACGATGGTGAGGGAATAGATGGACATGATCGCCATGACGATCACGATGCCCTTGGCGAAGGCACCCATCTGACCCCACAGGTGAAGTAGATCTACACTCATGTTGTGTTGCCTCCAGGGGGAACGAAAGCTAGGGCTGCGAGCGCTATTGCTGCTTGAACGAGACTGCCTGCTGGACCAACTGCCGGACCGGCCGCCCCTTGAACTTGGCCGGCTTGAAGACGCTCTTGAGAATGGCCTCCCGGGTCGGCTCGCCGAAGGCCGGATGGCTGGTCTTCATGATCTTTAACGAGTTGCCTTCCACGTGGCCGGTGGTGTCCACGATGAACTGGACCTCGACCCGCCCGGTGATTCCCGCGCTCGCCAGTACCGGCGGATAGCGGGGCTGGGGCTGGGAGATGACCTGTACCGGGTCATCCAGCTGGGCCTCGAGGAACACTTCGCCGGTCACCGGACCGGTACCGCCCACCACGCCGGTTCCGATGCCGCCCTCGACACCCTTACCGGTGAAGTCCCGGGGATCGAACGGCTTCTCGTTCAGGTCGATCGGCGGGATGTCCTTGGGGATGTCGGTCGGCGCCACTACTGTCTGGAACCCCTTCGGCGGCGGGTTGGCCGCAACCACCACGTCCGGCGGGGGCTGGTCCGGCGGCGGCTTGGGGGGCTCCGGCGGCTTGAGGAACACCATGGTGGTGTCCACCGGACGGTTCTTCACGCTCTCGGCCACGCCCTGCGTCGCCTTGATGGCGCCGACGATGATGAGGCCGTGGATCAGGAACGACAGAACCGTCTGTCCAACCGTACGCTGATTCTTCTGCTTGGATTCGATCAGGTTCTCGAACACGCAACTACCTCCAGGGGGAGGGTGATCGTGCCCGGAAACTAAGGCGCGCTGAAAACACCTTCTTTGCCCTCAGATGTCATTTCGATTACAGCCGCATTAGCAACCTGCAACCGCTGCATCCCTAAGGGCGGACACAACCCTACTCTCAGCCGCAGGACTTCGGCGTGATCTGACTCACACCACCTTCGGCCTATGTTATCCCTCGTCCGCGTTTTGGCAAGCAAACCCAAAGCGAGATTCAGCGCCGGGGCGGAGTGGTCGGGATGGGCACGCCGCCCATCGAGCACCACGTTCCACAATGCTCATTCACCACAAGGGAAAAAGTGCGAAGTATTTCGAAGCGGAGTTTACCGGATCAGCGGAGCGAGAGAGCGAAGGGTGAGCCGATTGCCCTGGAGGCCGCGTTAGGGCGCGGCCGCCTCTATGCTGGATCTATATATGACGCAGCGCCCGCCTGCGGCCCGGAAGGGCATCGGCTCACCCGCAGCCTAAGCCTGAACGCTGAAATTAGGTGACAAAAACCTTCCCCTTGTCTCAACCCTCACCATCATCTAGGTTTACGGGCTGATTTTGGACCACTCTCGTTACCCGATCAGGTCTTCGTATGTACGCGATCATTCGCGCCGGTGGCAAACAGTTCAAGGCTGAAAAAGGCAAAACGCTTCGCCTCCCATTGATGGAAGCGGAAGCGGGCTCCAAGGTCACCTTCGACGAGGTCCTGCTCTCATCCGACGGTCAGACCATCAAGACCGGCGCGCCGCTGGTGCAGGGGGCCAAGGTCACCGGTGAAGTGATCGGCCAGGGCAAGGAATCCAAGATCTACGTATTCAAGTTCAAGCGGCGGAAGAACTATCGCCGTAAGACCGGACATCGGCAGGGCTACACCGAGGTCCGCATCACCGACCTCAAGCTGGGCTGAGGAAGCAATGGCACACAAGAAAGGCGTAGGCTCCAGCCGGAATGGCCGGACCAGCAATCCGCAGTATCTCGGCGTTAAGCGCTACGGTGGCGAGAAGGTCGTCGCGGGCAACATCCTCGTGCGCCAGCGCGGCACCAAGTTCCACCCCGGCCGGAACGTTCGGCGCGCCAACGACGACACTCTGTTCGCCTTGATCGACGGTGTGGTCAAGTTCGAGTTCCGCGACAAGAACCGGCAGAAGGTCTCGGTGTATCCGGCGGAAGCTGGGAGCTAGGAGTCGGGAGCTGGGAGCTCAGAGCACAAAGCTCGAAGGCAATTAAACTGGGGGATGCGGAATTACTCTGCGTTCCCCCTCGTTATTTTCTGAAACTATCGGGATCAGATTCGCGTCCCTCCTAGCTCCTGGCTCCTAGCTTCCAGCCCCCGGAGGAAACCATGACCAAATCAAACCTCATCGATCGCTTAAATCAGGAACTGGAGGCCTTCGGCAAGAAGGCCCAGGCTGCTTTGGACGAGGGCAAGCTTCAGATCGAGCTGCTTCGGGTTCGCCGGCGGCAGGACAACGCCGCGCGAGAGTTGGGGCTCATCTTTCACCGGCGGGAACGCGGAAGTCCGGTCGAGGCACGCCGAATCGACGCACTCATGCTGCGGCTCGACGATCTCCAGAGCGAGATCGCCAGGTTGGAGCAACAAATCGCCCAGCGGCGGGCATCGGGCCCGGCCTCCGTGCACAACGCGCCCGCTCCGGTCAGCCCCGAGCCCGCGGAACCGCCCACCGGGGCTTAGGCCCGGGAGACCTGATCCAGTCTGGGCGCGATCGCGACCCGGATCCGGTCGGGATAGTTGCCGCAGAGTCCGTCCACGCCGAGGCGGACCATCCGATCCAGATCGCCCAGCTCGTTCACCGTCCAGGCGACCACGGTTCCACCCGCCTCGTGTACCTGGCTGACCAGCTCCTGATCCACCTGCTTCCATTCCTGCCAGAGCGTGGTCGCGCCGACGGCGCGCATGACCGAGACCGGGTCCCTCAGGTAGGCGCTCAACAAGATTCCCCGGCGGAGCGGCGGCCGGGCTTCTCCCAGCCGGTACACGATCCGGTGATCGAAGCTGTGGATGGCGTACCGGTCGGGCGCCGGTCCGCGATCCAGCACCTCGAGCAGCTTCTGGTCGTGCAGAGCCGGCAGGCTCTTCACCTCCACCCATACGTCCCGGTTGCCCACCAGCTCCAGGATCTCGGACAAGAGCGGGAGCTGCTCCCCGTTGGGGATCTTGAGCTGCCGGGCTTCGCTGAGGGAGAGACCGCCGATCGGGCCGATGCCGGGAATGTCCGGGTCGTGATGAACCACGATGCCGCCGTCCCGGGTGGCGTGGACGTCCAGCTCGACGCCGTCCGCGTCGAGCATGACGGCTCGCCGGAAGGCGGCTCGGGAATTTTCGTATTCGTAGCCGGAAGCGCCGCGATGGGCGATCACACTCGGGCGTCGCATGGTGGAAAATACAGTCCCCAGTCCGCAGTCGTCAGTCTCCAGATCTCGCGGCTGCCGGCTGGGGACTGGTGACTGCTGACTCGCGACTCCTTACATTTCCTTCATCCTCATACCTGAGACCCGCGATGCGCCGTTTCGTCCTGCTGACGCTCGCCCTCATGCAGCCTGACCCCGCCTGGGCCGATGGGCTGCTCCGGTTCCTGACCAATCCGCTGGTCTCCCCGGTGCTGCTCTCGGTCGGAATTCTCGGCTTGATCCTCGAGATCAAGACCGGCGCCTTCGGCCTGGGTGGGCTGCTCAGCCTGATCTCCCTCGGCCTCTTCTTCGCCTCCAGCTTCATGCTCGGGCTT
>JBJMPB010000451.1:0-4314 GCA_045803455.1 Gemmatimonadales bacterium
GAGCCGGGTGGGGTGAAGATGGCGGTGGAAGACGCCTGGGAAGCCGCGGAGTTGGGCGTCGACGTGATCTGGCCGGAGTTCAACAATACCGAGATCGACCAGCCCCAGGAATTTGCCGAGGGCGTGCGCAAGTATTACCCCGACCAGATGCTGGGCTTCAACCTGTCTCCCTCGCTCTACTTCGGCAAAGCGAAGAAGGCGGGCACCCTGATCACCAACCAGCAGCTGGGCGAGCTGGGCTTCACCCTGCAGTTCTCGACCCTGTTCAACTTCAGGACCGCCGGTATGGCGTTGGAAAAGGGGTTGCGCAAGTTCCTGAAGAGCGGGATCGAGGCTCTAGCCGACCTGCAGATCGAGGAAGAGGAGATGGGCGGGACGCCACCCTCCACCAAGATGCACCAGAAGTTTGCCGGCATGAATCGGTGGCTGATTTTGGAGCAGGTGTTGTCCAGCGGGGGGAAGTAAGCCGCAACGGGGAAGCGCAAGACCCTCCGATGTCATAGACGCCGGAGGGTCTCACGTTTTCGGAAACTGCCCGCTTACCGCTCACGCTTTTCTTTTCCCGCTAACGCTTTTTCTCCGCTTCCCCCTACCCACTTGCTCGTCGCAATCGTACCCGCTCGGCCAAATCGTTGATCACCTCCATACCGCCCCGGCGCAGACGCTCTAACTTCGACGGTTCCAGCCGGACCATGACCTCGTAGGACTCGCCCACCTCATCCCGGCTCAGCACCTCACCTTCACGGTACAGTTCGGCCAGCCGGGCTCCTTCGGCCAGCGGAACCCGAACCTTGACGGCCACCCGCCCGGCCCGGTCCAGCTCCCGCAGGCGCTCCTTCAGCGGGGTCAGGCCGTCGGTCCGCATGGTGCTGGTGATGACGGCCGTAGGATGAAGCTCACGCACCCGGCGGGTGAAACCCGTGGCATCCAGGACCGCATCGATCTTGTTGAACACCAGCAGGACCGGCCGATCGGCGAGACCTAGCTCCGAGAGCACCTTCTCAACCACCCTGAGCTGACCTTCCCAGTCGTGGTGACTTGCGTCGACCACATGCAGCAGCACGTCGGCCGCGCGGGCCTCTTCCAGAGTGGCCCGGAAGCTCGCGACGAGGTGGTGCGGCAGCTTGCGAATGAACCCTACCGTGTCGGTGACGCGGGCGCGTTGGTTCTCGCCCAGCTCCACCTCTCGGGTCAAGGTATCCAGGGTGGCAAAGAGCCGGTCTTCCACCACGATTTCATGCTGGCCTGAGAGCCCGCGGAGAATGCTCGACTTCCCGGCGTTGGTGTAGCCCACGAGGGCGACGCTCAGCATAGGGTCCCGCCCAGACCGGATGTTCTCCCGGTGCTTCTCGACATCCTTGAGTTTGCCCTTCAGCCCCTGAATCTTGCGCCGAATGATTCGCCGGTCGGTCTCCAGCTGGGTTTCGCCCGGACCTCGAAGACCGATACCGCCGCGGATTCGGGATAGGTGCGTCCACATTCGGGTCAACCGGGGAAGCAGATACTGTAGCTGGGCCAACTCGACCTGAAGCTTGGCCTCGTGGCTTCGAGCCCGAGTCGAAAAGATGTCCAGGATGACCTCGGCCCGATCCATGACCCGCACCTTGAGCTCGCGCTCGAGGTTGACCCCCTGCACCGGGGACAGCTCTTCATCGAAGATCACGAGGGACGCGTCGGCCGAAGCGACCTGCTCGGCCACCTCTTCGACTTTCCCCTCGCCAATGAGGGTGGCGGGATTGGGGGAGGCAATGTGTTGAGAGATTCGACCGACGACCTCGGCGCCCGCGGTATCCACCAGGCGGGTGAGTTCCTCCAGGTGTTCCTCCACATGGCGCGCATCGGGCGATCCTTTGCGGGGCGCAGCTACCAACACCACCCGCTCGATCGGATCGCGGACCGGAATCAGCGATCTAATAAGTGACCTTTCCTTTCACGTGGAGCCGGCGCTACCGGCGGAGCGACTGAGCGGCGCCCGGCCCTCGCGGGTGAACGAAACCACGGTGTGCGCGCCGCCCGGCAGCTTCAGAGTGGCCTGCCCCTTCATGCTGTATGGCAGGTCGCCATATCCGAGCGCCGCTCGGACGGCACTACCCACGCCGAACCAGCCAAATCTCAAGGGCAGCGTGAGAGTGGTTTCTCCATTTTGGGTAACTGCGAAATCATCGTCGTAGGTGATATCACCCAGGTGGGATCCTTCAACGTCGATGCCAACCTCAAGCTTATCGGCATTCAAGGTGAAGTTGTTGGGATTTTGGACTCTCACGATGAGGTCCAGATTGCCACCAGCCAGTCCGATGCCACGCACCACGGCGCGGTCGAGCCGGACGTCCGGTTCCTTGAAGTTGGCGCCCAGCCCGGAACAGCCGAGCCCTGCCAGGGTGGCAATCATCCATACCAATCGAATATAGACCTCCTCGGGACGGGAACACCCTTCCGGTCAGGCTGACGATGCGCGCGGTTTGGTGCAAGGACAGTGCCCTGTGTCACACCGAGGTCTTCAGCCCGCCGGATCCTGGCTCGAACGCTCCCCGCGCTTGAGCTGTGCCCACCGTTCCATCCGCTCGGCCAGAGTCGTCTCGAATCCGAACGTGCCGGGAACGTAGAACAGTGCATCCCGCAGCTGGTCGGGAAGGTAGTCCTGAGGGATATATGCCTCCGGCGAGTTGTGGGCGTATTGATAACCCTGATTGTATCCCAGCTCTTTCATCAAGGGCGTAGGAGCGTTCCTGATGTGAAGCGGCACCGGCGCCGCGGGCGTGCTGCGGGCCGCGTCCATTGCCGCACCCAGCGCCACCTTGGCGCTGTTGGACTTGGGGGCCGTAGCCAGGTAAATCGTCATTTCGGCCAACGGCAAATAGCCTTCCGGCGGGCCCAGCATGTGGAACGCGTCCCGTGCTGCCACCGCCATCATCAGGGCCTTGGGATCGGCCAGGCCGATGTCCTCGGCGGCCATCGCGATGGCGCGGCGAAAGAGGGTCATGGGGTCCTCTCCGCCTTCGATCATTCTGGCCATCCAGTACAGCGCGCCTTGCGGATCGCTGCCTCGCAGGGACTTATGGTAGGCGGACAGCAGATTGAAGTGCTCCTCGCCCGCCTTGTCGTATCGGGCGAATCGTTTCTGCATGGCCTCGCGCGCTACCTCGCTGGTGATGTGCCCGCCGGATCCCACATGCGCGGCCGCCGCCTCCAGCACCGTCAGCGCCCGGCGGGCGTCCCCGTCGGCCTCTGCTGCCATCAGGCCCACCGCATCGGCATCGACCGTGAGGCGACTTTGTCCAAGACCTCGCTCGCTGTCGGTGAGAGCGCGATGGATCAGCTGCTCGATGTGCTCCGGGGTCAGCGGCTGGAGTACGAAGACCCGGGTCCGCGAGAGCAGCGCGCCGATGACCTCAAAGCTGGGATTCTCGGTGGTGGCACCGATCAGGGTGACGGTACCGTCCTCGGCCGGAGGCAGCAGGCTGTCCTGCTGGGCCTTGTTGAGACGATGAATCTCATCGATGAAGAGGATGGTCTCCGGTCCACCGCTCTCCAGCCGATCGCGTGCCTCACCGATGATCTCGCGGATGCGGGGGACCCCTTCGGTTACCGCGCTAAAGGGAACAAAGACTCGTTCGGTCGAGCTGGCAATGAGGTGGGCAAGCGTGGTTTTGCCGCTGCCCGGCGGGCCCCAGAAGATCATCGAGCCGGGCACCCCACGCTCGATCGCATCCCGCAGCGGTTTGCCCGGGCCCAGCAGGTGCTCCTGTCCAACAAACTCGTCCAGAATGGCCGGACGCATACGGGCTGCGAGAGGACGGCTTTCCCGCCCTCCCGTAAACAGCGATGCTTGCCGCTCTGACGTCCGCCTGCGAGGCATTGAAGACCGGGATGATCTAGGAGGACGCGGCGAGCAGGATAGCGCACGCGCCGGCCGACCGGATGCCCACGATCATACAGTCCCCCAGGCCGCCACGTGCGCTGCAGATACTATGTGAAATCATTTTTGACCTGTCCACCCCCGCCCGCTCATAGGTGAATCATACCGGCAAGAAGCCGCTCAGTGAGGAAGTATCCGGCCGCTCCCCCGAAGAACGCCGCTGCGGTCAGCCATCCCCGCTTGGCCTGGAACTCCGGTACCAGGTTGGAGGCTGCCACATACAGGGTAACTCCCGCCGAGAGAGCCAGCCCGTGCCGCGCTAGCGAGGCGACCTGCTCGGTAAGCAGGACTCCCAGTATGGTGGCGGCCCCGAGGACCACTGCGCCGCCAACCGCTCGGGAGCGGCTCTGCCCGCCGGCAACCATTACGCTCGCTATGGTCACGCCCTCTGGCAGCTT
>JBJMPB010000468.1:0-3234 GCA_045803455.1 Gemmatimonadales bacterium
GGCTCAATCTACCGTTCGCCGACTGGATTTCGCTCCTCCAGCGAAGTGGCCCGCACCGGAGATACCGCGGTGGTGGCACCGCCGATCTCGATCGCCGCCCTGATGGATTCCGCCAGCTTCAACCTGCCGGACACCAGCGAGTTCAGCCTCAAGAGCTACAAGATCCACTTCACGCCGGATTATGTGGCCCGCCCTTCGATCGGCTACGCCCGCGACAACTTCGGACGCGGATTCTTTGGCGGCACCGCGATTGCCCTGAGCGATATCCTCGGCAACAAGCAGCTCATCTTTGCGGGCTATGTCAACGGCCGGATCAGCGAAGCGCAGGTCATGGCTGCATACGCCAACCTGAGCCACCGGATCAACTGGGTCACGGGGATTTCGCAGGAGCCTTACTACTTCTATGAACCCAGTACCCTGAGGACGAACTCGCCCGGCGTGGGACTCAACACCTTCGTCACCAACATTAGAAGGTTGGTGGTGCGGTCGGTGTTTGCTCAAGGATACTATCCCATCAGCCGGTTCCAGCGGGTTGAGGGCGCTCTGAGGTTTGCCAACGTGGACGACGCGGTCCTGAGCGTGCTGGAGCCCTACGATCCCAGCACTGGTTTTGCTGTGGCAGACCCGACGCTGGAAACGAATAACCGGCCGGGAATCAACTACGTGCAGCCTTCGCTGGCCCTGGTGTTCGACAACTCCCTCTTCGGCTACACCGCACCATTTTTCGGGCGCCGCTGGCGCCTGGAATACGCACAGTCGGTCGGCGACTGGAGTTTCGCCCAGATCACGCTTGATCACCGTCGCTATGACAAGATTGCCGGCCCCATCGTCTTTGCGACGCGCCTGCTCTATTTCGGTCGGATCGGCCGGGACGCAGACCGGTTCCGGATCTTCGGGGGAGGCACCGATCTGATTCGGGGCAACACCTCAGGGTCGTATCGCCGATCCGAGTGTCTCAACGCCACCGGCACTGTCAACAACAATTCCAGTACCGGCTGCGTCGAGCTGGACCGGCTGGTGGGAACCCAGATGGGCGTTGCCACTGCCGAGATCAGGTTTCCTATCCTGACCCCGCAGATGCATTTCGTCCCTCAGGGCTTCCCCCCCATCGAGGGCGCGTTCTTCTACGACGTGGGTGCGGTCTGGGATGGGCGCTCGACTCTGAAATGGAGCCGCGATCCGGGTGACGATCCGGTGAATGTACGGACGCCACTCCAGGTGTTCGGTGCCGGGCTCCGGCTAAACCTGTTCGGCTTTGCCGTGGTTCGGGTGGATTATGCGTTTCCGCGGGGCCGGAGAGGGGTTAAGGGACTCTGGGCCTTGAGCCTGGGCCCGGCGTTCTAATACGCCCGAAAGGCACTGCCCCGCTTCCCCGCCTCCCTCCTTCCCCACTATTTTCCGCGGGTGAATTTCCACCCGACAATTCGCGCGCTCGGCATCCTTCTGCTCTGCGCGGCATGCAGCGGCAAGGCCGACCTCGAGACCGGCAACCTGCCGGCCTCGGCGCGTTCGATGGCCAGTGTCAGCGTTCTCCGCATACCGAAAGAGGGTGGATTGGCGCGGCTCTACCGAGTGCCGGGCCTCGATTCGGCCGCGTGGAAGCCAGCCGAGCGGTTGCCACCTGTCGACCGGACCATTGGAGCCGACGCCGAGCAGGGACTCGTCTTCGTGCTCGACCGCAAGAACAACGTGGTGGCAGTCGACCTGGATACCCGCCGGGTCCGCACCTTCCTGGAAAACGTCCGCTACGCCACCCTCGGACCCGACGGCGCTCTGTACGCGGTGGACACGGCGAGCGCTGTCGTGCAATTGGTTCGCCGGACACCGGTACGGTTCCGCTCCAAGCTGCAGGGAAAGCCGGCTGAGCTGCACGGGACGATGGACGGCGCCTTGCTGGCCCGGCTGGCTGGGAATAAGCCCGCCCTGGAGTTCCTTGGCTCAGATCAGGCGCCGACCTCGACGCCGCTCCCCGAAGGGCAGGTCGCTTCCAGCTTCGTTGGCGATGAAGTTGCCGTGGCAGCCGATTCAGCGGTCATTCTCTACACCCCGCGGCAGAAGTCCAAGCCCCGCGTCATTCCCATCGAGGGCGATGCTCGAGCGGTGCTCTTCTCTCCCTCTGGGCACCGGCTGTATGTGGCCCGGGCGGCCGCACCGCTCCTGATACTGGACCGGTTCGAGGGAACCCGGCTGCGGGAAATCGAGCTTCCCGGGCCAGCCAAAGGGCTTCGCAGCGATCTCTATGGCAGCTGGCTCCTGGTGCAACCGGAGCGCGCGGATTCCGTCTGGGTTGTCGATGTCGGAACCGGCAAGTATCTCGGCGCCACCGCGGCGCGCTGGAGCGACGATCTGCCGGCCATTGCGGCTCCCCACACGCTGCTGGTGCGCCGTGGCTCGGACGTAGTAGCCCTGGATATGGGTGACAAAGGATTCACCGAAACAGGACGGATCGAAAAGGGCGCCAGCGATCTCTGGCTCCCGCTTGCCTGGCATCCGGCGCAGGAAGACGATATCCCGGTGGAGGCCGACTCCGCTCGCCAGGGCGATGCGGACAGCGCCGCCGGGGGACCCACGGTATACCTCCAGGTCAGCAGCTCCCAGAATCCAACCTGGGCCAGCGAGCTCTCCGAGAAGCTAAGAGCCGCAGGTCTGCCCGCAGCGGTGCTGACGCCGCGCCGCTCCGAGGAGGCGTATAGGGTCGTCCTCGGACCCTATGCTACCCGCGAGCAGGCGGAGGAGACCGGCCGTAAGCTTGGCATGCCCTCATTCATAGTCACAGCTCAGGACCAGCCAGCTCGATAGCGTTCACCCTTCGTGGGGGGCAGATCGCATGAAGCTCACCAAGCTGGAGCTGTCCGGCTTTAAGTCGTTTGCCGATACGGTGACCCTAACGTTTGAGCAGGGCGTCACCGCGATCGTGGGCCCGAACGGGTGCGGGAAGTCCACGCTGCTGCGCGTGATCTCGAGGGTGTTGACACCGGAGCGGGGCACCGTCGCGGTGAACGGCTCGCTGTCCGCGATCCTCGAGCTCGGGATCGGGTTCCACCCCGATCTCACCGGCCGGGAGAACATCTACCTGAGCGGCGTGCTCATGGGACTGAGCCGGAACGACATCAAGTCGCGCTACGACGACATCACCGAGTTCGCGGGCATCGAGCCGTTCATGGACACGCCGCTCAAGACCTACTCCACGGGCATGTGGGCCCGCCTCGCGTTCTCGCTTGCGACGTGCGTCGA
>JBJMPB010000531.1:0-4478 GCA_045803455.1 Gemmatimonadales bacterium
GAAGTGCACCCTCTGCTACGACCGGCTCCAGGCCGGAATGGAGCCGGCCTGCTCGCAGGCCTGTCCCACTGATTCGATCCGCTTCGGTCCCATTCGCGAGCTCCGGCAGACGGCTCAGGCCCGGGTGGAGCAGCTGCACAACCTGGGCGAGAAGCGCGCCTACCTGTACGGCGCCGATGACAAGTTCCTGGGCGGGCTGAACTCCTTCTATCTCCTGGTGGACCAACCCGAGGTGTACGGGCTGCCCACGTCGCCCAAGATGCCCACCCGGAACCTGATCCCCTCTTCGCTATTCTCCGGCGCCGGCGCGATGGTGCTGGCGTTGCTCGCTATGGTGGGCTTACGGAAGCGGAGGATGGACGAAAGCAGGGATGCGGGGAAGTGGGGAAGCGGGGAGGTAGGGGATGTCTGACACCTTTTTCACCGCGGCTCCGCACTGGACCTGGTGGATCATCCTCTACTTCTTCATCGGAGGGACCGCGGGGACGACGTTCATGCTGGCGGCGCTGCTGGATGGGTTCGGAGGCTCCACTTCCGATGCTTCCGCTTCCTCTGCTCCTTCCGCATCCCGAGTAGTACGCCTGGGATACTATTTGGCCTTCATAGGCGTGCTGATCAGCGGCTTTCTGCTGACTGTGGATCTCACCCGGCCACTCCGCTTCTGGCACATGCTGATCGAGAATCACACCGGAAAGCCGATGTTCAAGGCATGGGAGCCCATGTCCACCGGCGCGTGGGCATTGCTGTTGTTTGGGTTGTTCTCCTTCCTTGCAGCGGTCGCCGCGCTGAGTGAAGACCGGCCGGACCTTCGGTTACTCCAGTCAGCTCCGGTGCGGCTCCTTCGCCGCCGCGGTCCCTCGGTGGCCCTCGGGGTACTGGGGAGCATCTTCGGACTCTATATCGCAGGCTACACCGGGGTGCTGCTCGCGGTCACCAACCGTCCGATCTGGGCCGACTCCCATCTACTCGGCTTGCTATTCCTGGTCTCCGGCGCGTCCACTGGGGGGGCGGCGCTGACCGTGCTCGGCATCCGGCGGCGAGCGGTCGATCCCGCGACGCTGAGCTGGCTGATCTGGTTCGACCGCAACGTGCTGATTCTGGAGCTAGTGGTGCTGATTGCCTTTCTGGTATCCCTGGGCTCGGTGGCGCTGGTGTTCCTGGACTGGTGGAGACTGGTTCTGCTGGTTGGTATGGTCGGAGTCGGCATACTGCTACCGCTTTTCCTCCATAGACGCCAGGAAAGCCTAGAGGCTTGCTTGCGGATAGGGGTGTTGGTACTTGTAGGCGGATTCCTGCTGCGGATGGTGGTGCTGCTGTCGTCGGAGCAGATCCACGTGATCGGATCTGGGGTCACGGGAAAATGATCTCCGCTTTGGCGTGTGGGCTTGGCTCCTTCGCTTCGCCCAGGATGACACTTCTGCCAGGCGTTCTCCTGCTCGCTGCTTGCGCCAGCCCGGAGGCGGGCCGTCCTCGAGGCCACCCGGGCGCAGACGTAAAGAACTGGGGCAACCCGATCGAGCTGCATGCAGGAGCCCAGCCCTATCACGACACACCATGTGTGACGGAGCGCGTGGAATGCCAGGGACCACCGGCGGTCTTCGGAACGACCCCACCGCCCGACTAGCCGAGGTCGCGCGCCGAAGGCCTGAGTGGCAGGGTTGGATCGGTCTGCTGAAGGTCGTGCGGCGGGCGATGGATGATGCGCCGTCGGTGGTGACTCTGGAGCCGGCCCACACTCCGGGCAGCGAAAGCCGGCGTGACCCCGTGCTGCACAACCGCACGCTCGGGGTGGATGCCCGCCGGGCT
The DNA here is from genome assembly GCA_045803455.1 of Gemmatimonadales bacterium. GTDB lineage: Bacteria > Gemmatimonadota > Gemmatimonadetes > Gemmatimonadales > GWC2-71-9 > CAVVWJ01. Next base: position 1,807 of record JBJMPB010000531.1, read on the forward strand.
GAGGGTTTGATCCAAGACCTCGCCTTCACCGCAGCGACAATGGAAGAGGGGCGGCTGCTCGGTGGGCTGCGCCTCTCTCGCCCCCATTCGCTCGAGCTCATAGCAGCGGCGATCACCCACGACACTCACATGATCGAACTCTTGGCGACTCAGCAGGAGTTGAATGCCGCGGCGCTCGAATCGCTGGCGCACCTGGCCGCGCTTCCCTTGCTTCAGGCCTGCACTCAGCAGCTGCAGAGTCTCCTGCCCCAGCACTGGTCCGAAAGCTACTGCCCTATCTGCGCCGCCTGGCCGATCCTGGCCGAGCGGCGGGGGCTGGATCGGAGCCGCCGGCTCCGGTGCGGACGCTGCGCAACCGACTGGGAGGTCGAGTGGCTCTACTGCATCTATTGTGGCGAGCGGGACCACAGGAAGCTCGGTTCGCTGTCGCCCGACGAATCGGGAGAGCTGCTGAAGGTGGAAACCTGCGAAACGTGCCAGGGTTATCTCAAATCGGTTGCCAGCCTGCAGGGCTTCCAGCCGCTCGAGCTGCTGCTGCAGGACCTGGAGACAGTCGAGCTGGATCTGGTAGCGCTGCAGCGCGGCTATCATCGACCGCAGAAACCAGCATTTCCGCTCACAATGCAGCTGAGTGATAATGCGGCCGGCGCAGGTCTGTAGCCGACTGCTGACAGCCCTCGATGCATCAGAGGGGCGCCGGCGGCGCCGCAAGCGCAACACCACACCAGACTCGATCGGCCTGGATCTCAAGCGCACCATACTGGAAGAGACGGTGCATCAGGACCCCGAACCGGACGAATACGAGCAGTGGCTGACCGAGCGCTGCCTCCAGGCCGGCAGCGCGAGCGGACCGATGCTCGCGATGGCTCGCGAAGTTCTGGCCGATTGGGACCTGGCACAACAATCCACATTCTTTCGAAGCTGGCTGGAGCAGGGCGCGCCATCGGATGATACGACGCAGTAGCATCATGAGATGCTGTAGGTAGGTGATTGGGATCACGACCGGCGCGTAGCCTCCAGCAGCCCGAATCGCACTGTACCTGTGACACTCGCCACGGCTGATCCTTCCTGAACATCCCATAGTGAGCGCCGAGTTGCGGCCCATCCGTCGCCTCTGGGCTCGTCGTCAACGGTGGCGACCTCACGCAGGAGATCATGTAAGGAGATGCGCTATTGACTGCTGGTCCCAGTCAGTCGGAGTCGGAAAGCCTGTCTCACACGACGCTGCTGGTGGTGGACGATGAGGAAATGGTCCGCAGGCTGGCGGCTCGCATGCTGGTCACTCTGGGCTTTCGAGTGCTGGTGGCGGGGAGTGGGCAGGAGGCGGTTCGGCTGCTCCGGCGTGGGGCACACCGAATCGACGCGGTGGTAACCGACGTGGCCATGCCCGGTATCGGAGGCCGCGAGCTGGGAGAGACGATTGTGCGGTGCTGGCCCCAGATTCGGGTGCTCTACATGTCCGGATTTGCGGAGCGGCGGATGGTCACCGAGGGATCGCTCGATCCGACGGTTCCCTTCATTCAGAAGCCCTTCACATCGGAACAGCTGGGGAGGAAAGTGCGCGAGCTGCTGGCTCCCACGCTGGAGCAGTAGCTAGTGCAGCATTTCGGTGCGGGCCTGCAGATCAAAATGCTTGGCCAATACGTAGGTCACCCAGTCCTTCACCTGAATCCAGATCCCTTCCATCTCGTCCCGGTATTCGCCCTCCTGCACCACCTGATACCACACCAAGGGATCCACCCCAGGATAGAGGTGAGCACAGTCCGGCTTCAACCGGGCTTCGAGATTTCTGTCGCCGATCTGAGGGCGGACACTGCGTGAGGACTGCAGGCGCGCCGGACAGCGCTGGGATGGAAGGTAGGGATAGTACTCCAGCATGGGGCAACTCTCCCGGCAGGGCCGACCTATAGTAAGCAGCGCCCCGGGCAAAGGGAAACCCCCGAAGATTGCCCCAAACCTAAAGAATCTTCTTCCCGAAGGCCGACTGGACCAGCTCCACCGCGAACTCGGCTGAGGCGTTGCACTCGTCCAGGATCGGGTTGACCTCGACCACCTCGAGCGATGTCATTACGCCGGCGTCAGCAATGACCTCCATGATGAGATGGGCCTCCCGGTAGTCCAGCCCGCCCTTTACGGGAGTACCGACTCCGGGGGTCACGGAAGGGTCCACCGCATCGAGGTCCAGGCTCACATGCACGAAGTCGGTGCCGGCGGTGACCTGGGCGAGCGCCTTTTTCATGGCGCTGGGCACCCCATGCCGGTCGATGTCGGACATGGTATGGACCTGCACGCCGGTCTCTTTCAACCGCTTCTTCTCTCCGGCATCCAGACTGCGAATTCCGATCAGTGCCACGTTGGCCGGATCCACCTTGGGCGTAGGCCCGCCGACGCTGGTCAGCTCCGGAGCTCCAAACCCGAGCAGAGCGGCGAGAGGCATTCCATGGATGTTTCCGGAGGGTGAGGTTTCGGGGGTGTTGATGTCGCCGTGGGCGTCGATCCAGAGGAGCCCCAGCTTCTTGCCCTGACTATGGGCAAAGGCGGCGATACCGGACACTGTTCCCACGGCAATGGAGTGATCTCCCCCCAGCACCAGCGGGAAGTGTTTCAGCCGCATGATCCGCTCAACCTTTCGCGCCACGGCCGTGGCTGCCCGGGCGATCTCGGGGAGATAC
>JBJMPB010000584.1:0-6062 GCA_045803455.1 Gemmatimonadales bacterium
AAGATCGCATCGCCGTAGCTGGCCCGCTCGAGCGAGGTGGGTGCGTCGAGCTGGGCCGGGGCGGGTGACGCGCGCTCGCTCAGCGTAGTTGTCATGCGGAAGAGTTTACCCGACGCTCGAAGGGCGTCGGTCACGGCTGTGTAACGGAATCGTCACGACGAGCAGCCCTGAACTGGTCCCTAACCCGGAATTCTCTTCTGCACCAGCTCGATCAAGGGCGCCGGCAGTGGCGCATAGTGGAGTTCCGCCGCCATGCGCTGCGCTTCGGGCTTTAGCATCCAGGTCAGGAAGTCGTGGATGCGTGCAGACCTCGCGGCGTCGGGGTTGTCCTTCGGGACCAGAAGCCACGTGAACGACGAGATCGGATAGGCGCCGGCGCCGGGGGCGTTGGTGATCGACACCCGGAAATCCGTGTCGGGCGCGAAGGCGGTGCCCGAGGCGGCCGCGCTCACGCTCTTGAGGTTCGGCTCCACGAACTGGCCCGCCCCGTTCTTGATGTCGGCATAGGGCAGGCGGTTGGACAGGGCGTAGATCAGCTCGACATAGCCGATCGCTCCCTCGGACTGCTTGACCTGCTGGGTCACGCCCTCGTTGCCCTTGCCCCCGAGCCCAACCGGCCAGTTCACTGAAGTGGCGTACCCGACCTTGTCCTTCCACTCCCGGGAGAACTTGTTCAGATAATCGGTGAAGACATAGGTGGTGCCTGAGCCATCGGAGCGGTGCACCACGATCAGGTCTTGATCCGGCAGCTTCACTCCGGGATTGAGCGCCGCAATCTTGGGATCATTCCAGTTGGTGATCCGGCCCATGAAGATGTCGACCAGCAGGTTGCCGTCGAACTTGAGCTGGGTGTTGCCCAGCGCCGGAAGATTGTAAGTAACGGTGACGGCCCCGAGCACTGTCGGGACGTGGAGCACGTTACCGTTGACCGCCTGGATCTGCGACTCGTTCATCGGCCCATCGCTGGCCCCGAAGTCCACCGTACCCTCGGTGAACTGGCGGATGCCGCCGCCGGATCCAATCGACTGATAGTTGATCTGGATCCCCGTCTTCTTGTTGTAGGCGTCGAACCACTTGGTGTAAATCGGATTGGGGAAGGTGGCCCCGGCGCCGGTGAGGTTCTGGGCAGCCAGGGGAGCTGCGATCAGCAATCCGCTTGCGAGTAGAGACATCCGCTTCATTCTGTATCTCCTTCTGTATTTCCTCGGATCAGTAGATCCTTCGCTTCGCTCAGGATGACAGGGCCTTAGAAATCAGGATGACAGGGCATTAGAAGTTGACGGTCAACGCGCTGCGCAGACCGCTGATGGCCGGCGTTATGTCGTTCTGGAAACTCTGGCGCTCGTAGGCCACCCGGAGCTGCGCCTTGCTCGACATGTAGATCCCCAGCACCGCGGTGATCAGGGTTGCCCGGTCGCTTTCCAGAGCAGTGTTGGGATCGGCCAGGTCCACCCGGAACGCCGGCTCGATGGCGTAGAGCCACGACGTCGGGCTCTTGAACCGGTAGTTGTAGGCGGCCAGCCCCTGGACTCCCCGGATCTTGTTCTTGGCAGCGGTAGCATCGTTACCGTCGAGGTACTCGCCCAGAACATAGAGTCCTTCGTCCCCGGGCTTACCCCACTGCGCATCGACTCCCCAGGCATAGTTGGTGAAGGCGGAGTCGGGAGTGGTCCCGACGGTAACGATGCCGTCGTGGGCGAACCAAGAGCCGCCGATGTCGAGCTTCGACCAGATTCCAGCGGTGGCCCGGGCCCCAAAGCTCTTGGTGTTGTTGACGTCGTTCAGACTCTCACCCTGCCCGTTATAGGCGCCGAACTTCAGGGTGAGCAGCCGCAGGTCGTCGAGCTTGTACTCGTAGCGGATGCTGGCGCCCACATCATGGGACACAAAGCCATTGGAGCTGAACAGGTCATTGGAGGCCCGGGGCAGCAGACCCTGTCCGGCGCCCCGCTCGATGGAGACCAGGTTGTTGGATGAGGTCAGCTCGTAACGACTGTAGGGCCGCTTCTCCTGGCCTGCCCTCAGGTACAACCCTCCCTTCGACGCCTCCGGACTGAAGCGTACGTCGATCCACGCGTCTCTTAGCCGCAGTCCACTCCGGCCGGTGGTGCGGCACACCAGCGGAGTTCCGCTACAGGTGGTCACCACGTTGCTCAGGTTGCGCCCTCCCTCGAACGAGGGCTGGATGTACACCGTCACATTCTCGGAGATCTGGCCCCGCGCCTCGATTCGGGCGCGACGGGTGAAGAAGTTGCTCTCCGGTCCCACCGTGGCCGCATACGGCTCGTTGTCGAAGACGTAGAACTGTTCCTGCAGCCGTCCCGTGACCTTGACGTTGGGGTAGGTGGTCTGTGCGCTTGCCGATTCGAGCCATCCGATCGTAGCCACCACCAGGCCGAGCACTGCCCTCCGCGCCAGCAGGTTCATAGGTCCCTTCGAGTGAGAGTGAGATAGTTGACTCGCGGGTAAGAAGCCGGCGGCAAGTCACGGGGTACCCCCGTTGTTGTAACGACTGGGTAAAGCGTTGCGGGTTAAAGGAAAGGCTCGATTGTGCGGACAATTAAGGGGTCTGCCATCTAGAGGTCAGGCCCATGCCGGACAATAGAAACCCCACCTCCGGACCTAACCCGCTGGTGCTGCTGCTGTGTATTCTGGCACCGCCGATGGGATTGCTCGCCTGGGTCTTCACCAGCGGATCCCATCGCCCTGCCTACCTGGGCTCAGGCTGGATTCGAACCGGCCTGACTCTGCTGCTCCTGGGCTCGGCACCGCTGGTCGCCATTATCGTCGCTGCTGAAATCGGTCTGTGGCCCGATCCCAACCCCAACCCGGTCGGACCCGGGCTCCTGTTTTCCTTCGCCGGTGTGTTGGCCACCTGTTGCCTGGCCATCGGAGTGGTGACAGTCTGGCTGAGGCTGCGCCGAGCTTCGTAGATGATTATCCAAGCCCGCCGAGTGGTGGCAGCGCTGGAGATTGCCGGCGGCTTCGTGGGCATGGCCGTCGCATCCAGCTCGGCCGCGGCTTCAGGCCTGAGCTTGCTCCAGCGCCTGATCATCGGCTCCATCGGTATTCCCTTTGCCTTGTGCGCCTACGCAGGCCGCGAGCTCTGGTTCGATCTTCCTCGCGGCTACCCGCTCTCCCTTCTGGTGCAGGCCCTGCAAATACCCGCCTGGTCTTCGGCCAGCATGTTGTACCTCTTCCATTGCGGAGCACAATATGGGGTCTGGATCGGCAAGACCGGAATGGCGCCTATGTGGGCGTTGGGGAGCCGATTTACTCTGGTACTGATGGATCATCCTCGGGGCGAGGCCCTGGGTCTCAACTTCCTGGCCATTGTTGCGCTGGTGGTTCTGGTGATCGATCGGGTCACGTCTCGAGGCGTCGGAATAGGAGCCTTTCGGGCGCGGACAGTCGCAGACTGAAACAATCAGCCCCCGTCGAATCGTAGGCATCCTTTGATGGAGCGTGGTGGAGCACCCGAGCCGGAGGATGCGTCATGACCTTTAAAGCGAAAATCTGGCAGCCGATCGCAGTGGTCCTGAGCGCCGTCAACCTGGTTGCGGTGGGCTTTGCTGCGGGCGCTGCGGAGCCGTACCATTCGGCGGTGCATGCTGCCCTGGCCCTTGGATTCGGGCTCTGGGCGCAGCGGCTCCGGGGAAGGCTGCAGTCGAAGGATGAGCCAGCCGAGCTTCAGTCCGGACTGGAGGAGCTTCAGTTCGAGGTGAGCAACCTGCGGTCTGATGTGAGCGAACTGCAGGAGAGATTGGACTTCACCGAACGGGTGCTGGCGCAGCCGCGGGAGAAGTGAGTCGGTCCGGCCGTGCAGCAGGAGCGACCGGCGCCGAGTAGCGGCACTGTGAGGACTGACGTCTGACGACTGGCGACTGACAACATGCACCTCATCCACGAGCTGGAGAGAACTCGCGACGAGACGCTCCGGTACTTTTCGCTAACCGGGCCCGATCTGGAGCGCAGCTACGAGCCGGGCAAGTGGCCGGTTCGTTATATCCTGCACCACCTGTCCGACAGCGAGACCGTGCTGTTCGATCGCATTCGTCGAACGCTCAGCGAACCGCGTCAGGTGCTCTGGGTCTACGATCAGGATGCCTGGGCCGCCGGCCTGGACTATACGCGGGTGCCGCTGGACCTCTCCCGCAGAGTCTACCAGTCGGTTCGCGACGCGATCATCTACTACGCGGGGAGATACTACGAAGAGAAGGGATACCTCGAGTTCGTCCACAGCGTCACCGGCGTGCGAACGCTCAAGGACGAGTTTGACAAGGTTGCCTCTCACAACGAGCATCATCTGACGCAAATAAGACGGGCGCTCCAAAGCCGGAGCGGCAACAAGGGCTTTTCGGGTGTCGATTAGATCCCTTGAGCCGAGCTGAGCCCGCCATGCCGGCAAGAATACTCCCTGACAATCCCGATTATGACGCCGTCCTGGAGAGGCGCTTCAACAAGCGCTTCCACGCACGCCCGGACTACGTCCAGCGGGCCGGCTCCACCGACGAGGTGATCTCGGCGGTCCAAGAGGCGGTGAACGAAGGACGCCGTCTGGTGGTGACCAGCGGCGGTCACTGTCTCGAAGGGTTCGTCTCCAATCCCGAGGTGCGGGTGATTCTGGATCTCTCGCCGATGAGGCGGGTGTACTACGACCGCGGCATGGGCGCCGTGGCGGTCGAGGCCGGCGCCACGGTGGGGGACACGTTCGAAGCGCTGTACCGGAACTGGGGAACGGTGGTGCCGCTGGGCGAGTACCCCGCCATCGGCATGGGCGGCCACGTGGCTGGAGGTGCATTCGGATTTCTCTGCCGGCAGCTCGGCCTGGCGGCGGACTATCTGCACGCGGTGGAGGTGGTCACCGTTGATCTGCCCGGATCGGCCGGGAGCGTCGTTGCTACCCGCGAAGCGTCGGATCCCCATCGCGAGCTATGGTGGGCCCACACTGGTGGCGGCGGCGGCAACTTCGGGGTATTGACGCGCTACTGGTTCCGCTCGCCCGATTCCGGCGGAGAGAACCCCCGGACGCTTTTGCCCCGCGCGCCCGATACGGTCACGACCTTCAAGGCCGAATGGAGCTGGAGTCAGCTGGACCGCGCCAGCTTTCTTCGGCTGCTGCAGAACCACGGGACCTGGTGCGAGCGCAACAGTCACTCCGGCTCTCCCAACGCCTCGCTCTGGACCTTGTTCGAGATCCATCGCCGGCAGTTCGGCAAGATCATCTACCGCGGAGTGAGCACCGACGCAGACGCCCAACGTCAGTGGCGCGATCACTTGGCGGCGCTGTGTGACGGAGCGGTGCAACCGGAGATCCAGGACGGCTCGGCCATGTCCTGGCTCGAGTTTGCGCTGAACCCGATTCCCGACCTCTTTGCAGCCCCGCCGGGTGGGGCAAGTGTGAAGGTGAAGGACGCCTTGCTCCGGAAGCGGCTCACCGACCAACAGATCGACACCGCCTACGACCTCCTGACCCGCGGCGACTTCGATGCGATGGGCGGGATGCTGGGGATGGCTACCTACGGCGGACGGATCAACACCATCGCACCCGAGACGACGGCCTCGGCCCAGCGAAGCTCCATTCTGGATCTGGCCTGCAGCACCGGATGGCTGGACTCGAGGGAAGAGGAGCAGAACCTGAGATGGGCACGGACGTTCTACCGGGAGCTGTTTGCCGACACCGGCGGCGTCCCGGCTCCGGGCGACCGCTATGATGGCGCATTCATCAATCACCCCGATACCGATCTGGCCGATCCGGCGCTCAATACCTCGGGCGTTCCCTGGTCTACCCTGTACTACAAAGAGAATTATCCCCGGCTCCAGGCGGTGAAGGCGCGGTATGATCCGGGAAACGTGTTCCGCCACGCGCTGTCGATCGAAATGACATGATCGCCGAGAGAAAGGATCCGCTTCGCGTGCTGATCCTCTGCACTGGTAACTCAGCCCGGAGTCAGATAGCCGAGGCGGTGTTGAACCAGAAGGGAGCCGGGCGCTTCATCGCGGAGAGCGCCGGGTCCCAACCAGCCGACCGGATGAATCCCTACGCGGTGGAGGCGCTACGG
>JBJMPB010000600.1:0-8434 GCA_045803455.1 Gemmatimonadales bacterium
CACCCCCCGGAGCTCCCTCCGCGCCCACCGCTTCGCCAATCCGGTAAAGGGAAAGTTGTATGAGCGTCATATCTGGCCCGAGCCGTCAGGCGGGGACCATCCTCGAACCTCCCTGGCCGCCAGCCTTGGCTCCAGCGAGCGGCGGCAGCGCCCGCGTGATCGGTGTCGATGTGGCTCGCGGGCTGGCTCTGCTGGGGATGATCGCGGTACATATCTTCGACACGCTGCACAGCAACGACACGCCCAGCATGACCCAGCAGGTGATGGCCGGTCACGCCTTGGCGACCTTCGTCCTGCTTGCCGGCGTCAGCCTCACCTTCATCACTAAGCGCAGCCGTACCGGCTCCTTGCTGCCAGACGCTGCAGCACTCACAACGAGGGCGCTGATCATCACATTGATCGGGTTGGCTCTGAACTCCGCCCTCGATCCCGACATTGATGTGATACTCCCCTACTACGGCTTGATGTTCTTGCTGGTGATCCCGCTGCTCCGCCGCAGCTCCGGCATCCTGATCGCGATCAGTATCGGGTTGGTCGTTCTCGCTCCGCTCGCCGTGCTCGCCAGCTTCACCACCGACCTTCCAGCCGATGAACCGACCCTCGCTGCGCTTATCCACCCCGTCGAACTGCTCAGCCCACTGCTGGTCACCGGGAGCTATCCGATCGTGGCCTATATGGCGTTCATCTGTGTCGGGATGGTGATCGGGCGACTCGACCTGTCCACCAGACGGATGGCGGTACGCCTCACGGTGGTGGGTGCCATCCTCGCCGCCGGCTCCTGGCTCCTATCGACCCTCATCTTGTTCCGGTTCGGCGGTCTGCATCACTTACGAGCCGCGGCCCCATTGAAGGTGTCGCCACAGGAGGCACAGAACATCATCTTGTGGGACCCGGACACCGTTTCGTCGTGGTGGTGGCTGGTCGAGCGGGCTCCCTACGCCACCACTCCGTTCAGGATGGTGCACGATCTTGGGATAGCGATGACCTGGCTGGGGTTGTCGCTCCTGATCACTCGTTTCCGGCTCGCCCGCCGGGCGCTCGGCCCGCTCGCTGCGGCGGGAGCCATGACGCTCACCCTCTACACCGCCCATGTGATTGTGCTGGATGGCTCATCGTTCCTAGAGGACCATCCCATCGAACTGTTCCTCATCCTGGCGTACATCGCGCTCAGCTTTGCCGCTCTGTGGCGACAGGGCGGACGGCGAGGCCCGCTGGAGGCTGCGGTCACGTGGGCCTCCGCACGCTCCCGGCATCTGGTCGAGGCTCATGTATGGACAAATCGGATAAAACAACCACAGGCGACGCCCCCCGCTTGAGAAGGCGACCGCTACAGCGACTGCGGCCCAACGGCGAAACAACACAGCTGGCGCGGGAGGTTGGGCGTCACTTGTCTGCCCGGTAACAGGAGACAAGGTCAGTGCGTTTGTGGCAGGCCCCGCCATGTACGGTGGGGCGTGGACCCGCTAGATGTTTGTGAACACGTAGATTCGTGGGTCGCTGTCGGCAGTCCAGATGTCGTCACCCATGGCGAGCTCGTCCCTGGCTGGTTCACAATCGATGCACGACAACGGCTAGCCTCCGGCGCAAGCAACGTCAGTTGCTTCGATGTCTTCGGCGAGTGCCGGGCGTAGTCAGGGAGGTCTTGGTAGGCGCCCGACGTATGCCTCTTGGAAGGGCATCCTCGATGTTCGGCTTGGGTGTAGTGCCAAGATCGTGTAGCTCGAGCAAGATGCATAGCCTGATCCAGCTTCAGTTTGGGCTGATGGATTCCGGCAAGGCCGGAGTTGCCACTTCTTCGGGTTCCAGAGTCAACCCCACCCTCCAGCTGACGCCCGCGCTCCCGTCGCGGCGAGATCTACTCGATCGACTGGTCTCCACATCGCGGCTTAGAGCAGGCCGGAACCCGACCCGGGTCGTCATCTCGACGGACGCCTTCAACCGCGAGTCCCACTATGCACAGTGCTCGCGCTCACTACGAAGGTGAAGCCGTCGATGCTGGCCGTCACCTTGCCCAAACGGTCACTGGTGAGATCTGCCAGGTGCTTTCTCAGCAGATCAACCGCTTGGCGCGGCTGGGCTGTCATCACCGTGCTTAATGTGCACAAACCCCGCGGCCTCACCCCGTATGGGCAACACAAGCACGCCAAGGAGCCGAAAGGCAGCACGAGAAATCGCGCCGCCGTCCCCCGATAGTGGCCTAAAAAATGCAGTATCGCAGCCCGCGAAGGGAGACCTGCTCAGCATAGACGAAGATCTGATGTTCCGACGGAGTGTCGAGACGGCGCTCAGCGTTCGTGCTGGGACGGGGCCGTAGCCGTAATAGCTCGAAACTCAGCCCGGCCGACGGCCTCCAGCATAGGGCATGTAGGACATCTTGATGTACTCCACCGACTTGCCGGGCCGAGGTGCGTGGATGACTCGCCCATTGCCGGCGTAGAGGCCCACGTGGCTGATGTCACTGTAGAAGAACACCAGGTCACCGGACTGCAGATCGGACTTCGCCACGGGCCGGCCGCGGCTGAACTGTTGTCGCGACGAGTGCGGCAGGCTAACCCCGACCGATCCCCAGGCCATCATTGTCAGACCCGAGCAGTCCCAGGAGCTCGGCCCGGCACCCGTGCGCGCATAGGGCTCACCGAGCTGAGCTTTGGCGTAGGCCAAGGCCTTGGCTCCCTTGCTACTACCGGTGCTTGAGTTGCGCGTCGAGGGCGCGGCCTTCCTCGCCGCTCGGCTCTCCGCATTGGCCTTTGGTTGTGTCTTCGTCGCCGCTCGGCTCTTCGCTTTGGCTTTTGCTGGCGCTTTCGTTGCAGCCCGGCCCTCCGCATTGGCCTTTGCCGTCGCCTTGTTCTCGGCTTCAGCGAGCTGCTTTTGCTGATCTGCGGTGAGCTTGGCAAGCACCTTCTTGGCCTTGTCGAGCTTCTGGTCCGAGGCTGCGGCGAGGGACTTGAGCTGCTTCTCCTTCTCGCCAAGGTCTGCAAGATCTGTCTCGGTGGAATGCTCCAATGCAGCAAGGTTCGCCTGTGCCTGCTGGTAGTCCTGCAGCGCCGCGTTCTGATTTTCGCTGATCTTCTGCACCGTGGAGATCTGGCTCAGAAATCCCTCCGTATCGGGGGTCACGACGAGGCGGGCGGCAGTATCGAGGCTTCGGTTCTGGAATTGGGCAAGAGCTATCTGGCCGGCCTGCAGCTTCAGCCGCGCGACCTTTTGGGTCTGGGCTTGGGCATCAGTCTGCTTTGACCTCAGTTGCGCTCGGCCTTCCTTGATCTGCTCCTTGACATCGGTGTACTGCTGGTCGATGCCAGCAGCATCGGTCTGTAGCTGCTTGATCAACTCTCTCGCCTGTGCCACCGTCATCGGCGGTTCCGCGGCGGCCGGCAGGCTGGCTGGGAAGACGCCCAACGCGCTCAATGCCACGGAGGCGAGCCCAAGCGCAGCCATGCGTAGGCTGCGAAGGATCGATGGAGCGCGGCCAACTTCGAATGCGCGTGAGGTCACGCGCGCAGTGAAATTCACAGTTCCCCGACTCCTGCGTTCCCCGAGTCCTGCGCGCAGCTCTCATGAGTGCTGACCAGATTTCCCAGATCTGAGTACGGCGGAGAGCTGGTGACGGACCTGCCTACTGAGCGGCGCATGACGGTGACATCACCTGCAATCACCGGACTGTCAATGCCACATTAGGTCACGATTTGATAACTGGCAATCGTGATCGCCGACCTTTGGTCAACGAAGCCATCTCGCGTCGTCCCGTCATTACCCGCATTTTGCACGTTCGGAACCCTCGGGCGCCTGGCCTGACGAATCTGTTCGAGCCTCTTCAGCGGATCACGACTGGATTACGGCGACCCGACATCGTCGAAGAGCGCAGTGACGACGGTGTGGCCAAGATCAATTAGCTCACTAGCCAACGTGTCCGCCACGGCGTGTGGAGCGGATCGCGATGATCTGAAAGGCCAGATTCCGCAGTGTGCCGCCTGTACTGCGATCGTCGCGTGGAGTGCAAACTCATGCTCAGAGCACCGCGATCCGACGATTCAGCGTGCTACCGGCTGGGCGCGGACGGCCCGCTCGGACGCCGTTTGGGTTTTTGGTACCCGCGTTGCCTCTCATCGTGCCGGCGTCTCGGTGCGGTGCGTCCTGTCTGTCGCTCGTCGGTCCTCGCATCTGCTGGCGGGTAAGTGGCACGCGCGATATGCCCGTCGAGGCGCTGTTTCCACAAGGCAGAGGCTGTTTCGAGTTGCCCTCCTCCTCCGGTAGGTCGCGGGTCGTTGGGGTTGATGTCGTTGGCGGCGCGCCACACTGCGATCTCGGCGATGAACGCGGTTCCCGAATGGCTTCCAGGCGGTGCCCAGATTGGCTTGGCGTCACTTCGGTAGGCGTGGTCGTGAACCTGGGCGGCGAGATCGGTGATGAGCTGGGATCGCCTTGTCAGGTAGGGCCCCCAGACGGGATGGGCATGGAGCGTTTCTGGAATGCCCGGGAGCCAGGGCAGCGGACCTACGTTGGTAGGCGTGAGCTCTGGGAGGCGCCAGTAGAGTATGGCGGCCGTGTCCCCTGCGGTTCGGAGGTCGCGTCCGCTGGCTGCTGTCAGCATGTGGCGAAGGGGGTGCTGTCCGGTTTCGGCCGCCAACGCGAGTAGGTGGGCTCGCAGGGTTGGCCAGGCGGGTTCGGTGGTGAGTCCGGAGATGTAGTGGTCGGCTTGGTCGAGCTCTGCGACGGTTTGGGGTTCGAGGAGTTGTTCGGCTGCGCTGTGGAGGCCGTCGGTGTAGCGCTGGACAGCCTGGGCAAGCCGGGCCGCTGGATCGTTGAGTTCGCGCAGCACGGTGCTGGCGGAGACCGGAGCTTCATCGCGCGCGATGATCTGCTGCAGCGTCTCGGTTGGCGTGCGCGGTGAGATGGCGTCGGGTCGGATGAGGGTATGGGGGTCGCCGTCGCCGACGACTTGGAGGTAGAGGTGGTTGGCCTGCCGGCCCCGGGTGAGCATGGTGTACAGCTGCTGCCGGGACTCCTGTCCAGTAGCGACGCCGTGCATGGTGTCGGCGGAGACGCCCTGGGCGGCGTGGATGGTGGTGGCATAGCCGAGACCGGTCGACTCATGTACGTAATCGCTGGGCAGCCGGACGGTCAGGTGGCTGCTGGCGTGCCGCGCGGTCACGTCACCTTGTTTGCTGATGTGGGTGATGGTCCAGCGGTCGCCGTTCTTGACCCAATCGGTGGCGGTGAGGCGGAGTCGGCGGTCATTCGAACGGGTGATGATCACATCTCCGACGCTGGCCTGGTTTCCGTCGGCCAAGGACGCTTCGGATGCCGCGGGAGAGTGATCGAGCCGATGGGCGCGGGCGCGGCGGTTGAGTTCGGCGACCAGGTGCCGGGTAGGGGCGATCATGATCGCGTCGAGGCCAGCTGTCCGGTCGGAAACCCAACCGTTGAACACATCCTCGGTGGTGGTCGCCACGTCGCCGACATGAACGCGGCCATGATCAAGGTAGAAGTTGAGTGCCTCTGGTTTGCCGTCACGGAGGGCGAGCGATGCTGCCGCTTCATTCGGGTCAGTGAAGCGATGCAGCTCGATCAGGCGGAGCGCGCCGTGGCTCTGTTGGATGTCGCGGAGGACACCGCCGGCGCCGATCGCGGCGAGTTGTTGATCATCACCGACCAGTCGGACACTCGCGCCCCGTTCGATGGCGAACTGGACGGCCGCGTCGAGGGACAAGGTGTCCGCCATGCCGGCTTCGTCGATGATCCACAAGGTCGACGGGCCGACCGCTGCGGCCCACTCGGGCAGCTCGCCATGCTGCAACGACCAGGTCAGTTTCGCGAGTGTGTCGGTGCGGATCCCGGTTTGCTCGGCGAGGATGGCGGCTGCGGCAGCCGAGGGAGCCAGGCCGAGGACATGGCCGCCGTCTTGGGTCCAGGCCAGAGTGAGGGCGCGCATGGCGGTCGTTTTCCCGGCGCCGGCAGGGGCAATCGCGAGTTGCAGCCGTGCCCCGGAGGTGCACATCTGGCGAACCAGTGCGGCCTGTCCGGCATCGAGTGCCGTGCCGTTCGCCGCCATTTCGAGCAGGGCCAGATCCACCGCGGTCGACTCGACAGTCACACCGCCGCGACGTCCGGCCGCTATGAGGAGGCGCTGCTCGGCGTCGAGGATCCGCTGCGACGTGTAGAGATCCGCCCCGGCCACGGTGTAGACCGAGGACCCGTCGACCCGCCGCAACGCATCCGGTTGCTCGACCTTGTCAGCCGGTGCGACGAGGGCAACGGAGCGGCGATCGAGTACCTCATCGATGAGCAGGTCCAACAGTGCCGCGGCATGTTCAGCGGGCATGTCGACGGTGCGGAGCTGTCGCTGTGCTTCGGCCCGGACATGCCACATCTGCCAAGTCGAGCGGCTTTGCTCCATGACGGCCAAGATGTGGCTGGCTGTCTGGATGACCCAGCCAGCGTCGACGATCGCGACGGTCTCGGCCGGCGGCGTAAGGGCCGTCTGCACCATTGACGCGGCTGCTTCCGAGCTGCCTAACACGGCTGTGGCTTCGCTGAGCCAGGTGGCGCGTTGTTCAGCCAGGGATCGGGGTTCGTGTTTGGCGTCGCGGGTCTCTAAGGTGGCCTGTTGCGCCAAGTGCAAGGCTTCTACGGGTGTCGGTGGTCGGCCGTGATCATTTTGGAACTGTATGGCCAGTTCGCCTCGGCGGGTTTCGATGTGGGCGCGGCGGGTGGACCAGCGTTGGTTCAGTCGGGCGTCCACGCCGACGATCTCCCGGATCGGCCGCTTTGTCGGGTCGGTCCCCGGTCGTTCAGCAAATCGCACCCTCAACATGTCGCGGAGGTGTTGTTCGAGCGCGGTGTTGTAGGTCTCCGAGGCGGCGACGTTGGCTTTGAACAGCACCCGGCCATCGATGGACAGCCAGCGTCCGTCGAGGGTCTGCACCTTATTGGCCACCGCGACATGGGTGTGCAGATCCGGGTCGCCGGCCCGGCTGTCGCGGTGGGTGAACGCAGTGGCGACCAAGCCCCGGACGTTGACCTGCCGGATCCCCTGCGGCCCGGTCCGGCTGAACAAGGCATGCTTCTCAATGAACGCCAAAGCGTCCTTGACCGCGGCTTGATGGGCCTGTTCGATCACAGCTGCCACCGCCAGGTCGGCGACCGCCCACAACGTCGAGACTGACTTCACCGGGGAGAAGGTCAGGTCATACCCGGCAACGGTCTGTGTTCGCGGCCGCGAGTCTCTCGCGATCTGTCCCGCCAGCTCTCCGGCGTCCATCGGCTCTCGGCCATGCGCCGCAAGAAAGAACTCACGGGCCACCTCGGTCCGTATTCGGGCCCGCTCAGCAGCCGGCAGCGATGCGCCCGCGCGCAGGCCGGCTGCCGTATTGATTGCCGCGATGCGTTTGGCTACCTCGAGGCGGAAGGGGCTGACGTCCCCGTCGAAGATCTTGAACGGCGCCCCCAGCCTGGCCGCATCCTGGTAGTCCCGCAGGGTGAGGTCGGGTCCTTCCAGCTGCTGCTGTCGCAGTTCGGCCAACGGGTGCAGGCCGCAGCCGAACAGTGCTCGCATCTGCTCGGCGGTCACCGGGTCGCCAGCGTTCAGGCCATCGATTCCGTCCAGGCCGGAACCGATCCAGACGCCTGGCGTCTCGCCGCGTTCGGTGTAGTAAGAGGCCAGCCCGGTATGACCTTTCTCGGTCGCATCCAGCGCCGCGACCTGCCGGGTCAGGTAGTCATAACCGGATCCTGCCGTCAGCTTGTGGAGGCTCATCGTCACACCGACCCGAAGGGGGTACATGCCGCCCACGCGGTCAGGCCGACCCGAGTTCCTTCCGGCGGTGCATGGGGTGTGTGGCACAGGAGATCTTGAAATCGGCCGGGGTACGTGAAGCAGCTCGAGATCGTCTGTTCATGACCGCTCAATGCCTGGTCTGTGGCTTGGGTCTGGTGAAGCCCTCTAGCGAGGAGGAGTCGAGTGACGAGTCATCACTCGATGAGGCAAGCGGTGCGGCGGTCGGGGCGTCGGATGCCCAGGCGGTACTGCGCAAGGAACGTGCCGACCGGGAACGCCGGCTCGAAGGTCTTCCGGTCGCCGTGCTGATCGCGCTCGGTGAACGCGACGGAGCGGTCCGCGACACGGAGAGGCGCGCCCGGGGAGGCGCTGCAGGCAATGACTGCAGAGGAGGGCCTGTCGCTGCGGGAGGCGGTCGAGTGATGCGGCAGTGCTGCCCTTACGGTGCGGGAGGTGTCTCGGCTACGCCAACTCGCGCACGACCCGCCAGGCGGCAGCGGCCGATGAGCGCCTGACACCATGCACCACCTGGCCATTCGAACAGCGATCAGAGCGGCCACCCTGGTCGGCGCTGCGGCCGCGGCGCTCTGTCTCCAGCTGGACGACCGTGGGAAGATGATGCGTTCACCGAACGGTCGATGCTCACGGCATGATCAG
>JBJMPB010000658.1:0-3698 GCA_045803455.1 Gemmatimonadales bacterium
GCGGGCAGCCAGTCGCGAAGTCCATATCCATCAAGGGCCATGGCTGTAAATCCGGCGGGGCTGCGAGGAAAGCTGCGGGGCTTACCCCAGGAGATCTGCACCGTGTCCGTCAGGACTGAGGGCGTCGCAAGGCTCCCTGAGCGCGGTGCAGAAGTCAGCAGAAGGCGTAGTAGGCCGGGCCACCGGCTGAAGGCCTGAACGGTCCCCGAAAGGGGTTGAAGGAAAGGGCGAGTAGATCGGGCGTCTCATGAGCACAGCGCAGCCGCCATACCAACTCGAGTTGGCCTTGCCGGTGCCGGAGCGGGGTGAAGCCCCGCGCCGGACCGCGCGAGAGGCTGAAGTGATCAGGGCGATGCCCGGCCCCGAAAGCCCGGCAGTGAGCGAACGACTCATGGAGGAGATCTGTGCACCGGACAACATGGAAGCAGCGCTTCGGGCCGTGGTCCGCAACAAGGGGGCAGCCGGTATTGACGGGATCACCGTCAAGCAGTTGCCGGCTGTTCTCGCGGCGTGCTGGCCGGAGATCGAAGGGCAGCTGCTCCAGGGGCGCTACCAGCCGCAACCGGTTCGACGGGTGGAAATCCCCAAGCCGGCCGGCGGGACGCGCAACCTCGGCATTCCGACGCGCGTTGCATAAAGCACCTCATTCAACAAGGGTTGGGGATTGTGCCGGGAGATGGCACGATGTGGCAATCCAAGTGCGGAGTTTCGTATCGATCTCGTCAGTGATCGTGATCGCATAGGGCATTCCCGGACGGCACTGCCGGGCCTCGACATGGCCGTGCTGGATCCAGTAATGGACGACCCAGAGGCTGACGCCATAACGCTCGCGGACCTGGCGGACGCTCAACGTTCCCTCCGGAGCGGCCGGTGCGGGGATCCGATGGCGGTAGCGTAGCCAGCGGATCATGCTGACGGTGAAGCGCTTGCCGGTCGAACTCCTCAGGCCCTCGGCGTCGAGCCGGTCCGCGATGGCGCGGTCGTCGAGGGTTTCGGCCAAGCCCCGCAGGCGCGTGATGAAGGGTTGGGGATACCGGACGACGTCGGCCCGCCGTGGCGGCAAGGCCAGCTCCAGAGTCTCCGTGGCCCCGCCCTGCCAGCGCAGGTTCAGGCAGAGCCGTTTCGGCTCCGGTCCCCGGGTGACCGTGATGTCGCGGATCAGGAGGCGCAACAGGCGCTTGCGGTCGCGGGCCGAGGTCGTCGGTGCCGCCCACAGCGTCGGGAAGTCTGTTGCCAGCGCCAGGATCCGGCGCTTCTGCTCGGCGGTCATGGCCTTCAGCTGCTGGTGCTCGAAGGTCGCCAGTTCGGCCTCCACGGTGCGCAGCCGCTGGATCGCCGCCTCCCAGCGCTGCTCCAGCGTGGCGGCGACCAGGCGGTTGGCCGGGTCGACGGTCTCATAGCGCCGCTCGGCAAGGTCGACCTCGTAGCGCGCCCGCTCGACCCGCCGCTGCCACTGGGCGGCGATCGCCTGATCGCGCGCCTCCAGCGTGGTCAGCGCGTCCAGGGCGAGGTCGATCGCCGTCGGCGTCACCGCGACGGCCAGCCGGGCCGTGACCCGGTCGTCCAGGGCGGCGGCGGGGAACGACAGGCAGGCGCGCGGCGCCAGCGCCTCCCGGTGTCGCCAGAGGCACTGGTACATCGGATAGAGGCCGCCGTTGCCGGTGTAGCGCACGGTCAGGCGCCGGCCGCAGTGCCCGCACACCAGCAGGCCCTGGAGCAGGCAAAGCCCCTCGCGCGCCGGGCCGCCGGGTAGACCGACCTCGCCATTGGTGCGGTTGGCTGCCAGGCGCTGACGGTTCGCCACGAACTGGTCCCAGGTGATGTAGCCGGGATGGTGGTCGTGCAGGGTCACCGACCAGGCCTCCGGCGGCATCGGGACCGACCGGGTGTAGATCTCGCCGTCGGCGCCGACCGCACGATGAGCCTGATGGCGGCCGAAGACATAGGTGCCGGCGTAACACGGGTTGGCCAGGATGCCGAGGACCCGCCCATGGGTCAGCCGACCCCAGATGATCCGGCCATCCCAGGCGCCGCCGTAAGGCCCGCCGGGGAAAGCGCAGGCCAAGATCGTGGAAGCGGCGGACCACCCGGTAGGCGCTGCCCTCCTGCTCGAACAGCTCGAAGACGGCGCGCACCGCTCCCTGGATCTCCTGGTCGGGGTCGAGCACGATCCTGTCATCCTCGAACACCAGGCCGACCGGCAGCGGGAAATGGAGTTCACCCTTGGCCGCCTTGTTGAGTTTGCCGCCGTGGAGGCGCGCGCGGATGATGTGGAGTTCGGCCTGGGCGAAGGTGCCCTTGAGGCCGAGAACGAGGCTGTCGTTGAAATCCGCCGGATCGTACTCGCCATCCTCGTCGATAACGATCGTTCGGGTGATGGCGCACAGCTCGAGCAGGCGGTGCCACTGCTGGCTGGAGCGCGCCAGGCGCGAGGCCTCCAGGGCGAACACCGCCCCCACCTGGCCCATCGCCACATCGTTCACCAGGGTCTTGAAGTCGTCCCGGGCCGTCGAGCTCGACTGGCCCAGGTCGCGGTCGAGGATCCGGATCCGCTCGGGCGGCCACCCCAGCTCGCGGGCCTTGGTGCCCAGCTGGTATTGGCGCTCCGTGCTCTCGCGGTTGAAGCGCACCTGGCCCGGGGTCGACTGGCGCAGGTAGATGCAGGCTTCCCGGTTCAGGTGGTGATCGGTGATCTTGGTCGTCATCGGTGGCTCCCTCCGGATCGGATGGCGGTGGGGCGCCGACGAGGTAGGCTTCGATCATGTTGGCGATGATGGCCGCCGCCCGGGCGACATCGGGACCCGTGAGGACCGGATGAGGCTGCGGGTCCACGGTGGGCTACCCGCGCTCCGCGCGCTGGCGCAGCCGGCCCGGACAGCGTTGACGCACGATGGGCGAGGGGATGGTCTTCATGCCATGTGGCCCCACAAACGGATCGCGCCGATTCTCGTTCAGGTCGAGTCATGAGTCAACTCCTGATGAGTCTTTGGACTCGAAAGAGTTCTTATTGAGGGCATCGACCAGATCACTGAGGGTGAGCAGTCCATCGGCGTCAATGATCAGGGCCAGGTGCGGGTCCGGCGGGTTCGTCCCCGGGGCGGCCCAGTCGGTCCAGTCGCGGGCCACCGACAAGCTGCCCAGATCGGGATGCCGCAGGCTCAGCAACTCGACCCCCGAGACGGTCCGCAGCTTCAGAACCGCGAACTGCTGACCCCGGAGCGGATGAAAGGGATGGGTGATCTCGGCCAAACCCAAAGGCGGTTTGGGCTGTTGTGCAGTTTGCCGTGTCCGTGCCCTGCGCGATCGACCGCGTGATCCAGCAGGCCATCCTGCAGCGGCTCCAGCCACTGTGGGACCCGACATTCAGCGAGCACAGCTACGGCTTCCGGCCGGGCCGCTCCGCGCACCAGGCGGTGGCACAGGCGCAAGCCTATGTCATTGAAGGCTACCACTTTGTCGTAGACCTCGATCTGGCGAAATTTTTCGACCGGGTCCACCACGACAGACTGATGGCCGCCGTGGCGGCGCGGATCTCCGACCGGCGGGTACTCCGGGTTATCCGGGCCTACCTAAGGATCCGACGCGAAATAACCGCGTCATGGTGGCTGCTGTGTTGGCACGGGTTTAATGGTGTAGTTCCAATCGCCATGGAACGTGTGGCGTTCGATGTTGATGGCATCCATCTCGGCATCGGAAAC
>JBJMPB010000006.1:0-3303 GCA_045803455.1 Gemmatimonadales bacterium
CGGGACTCCCGCATCGCAGCGACTCCGCACCCGAACCGACGTTTCGGGCTCGCCCAGCGGGAGCACTCCCGACCAGGCCGAGAGACATGCTCGCCCGGACCTGAGCAGCGCAGACGCGGCGCTGCGCCCGTCCACCGGTGAGGAGCCCTGATGACCCACGGTGAACAGCATCGCCCGGAGATCGTCGTCGGGCTGGTGGCGACCCCGCCGGACCACCCGGCCCAGGTCGTCGCGCGGCTCACCGTCGAGCTGTCCGACCGGCTCGCCGAGCGGATCAACGCCGACCTGCGGTGGACCGTTCGGCAGGGCTGGGGTGAAGTGGCGCCGCGCCGCGACGGCGGCGTTGAGGCGCTGCTCGACGATCTTGCCCGTCGGCGCGCCGACGCCCGATGGGACGTCGCGGTCTGCCTGACCGACCTTCCGCTGCAGGCCGAGCGGGTGCCGCTGGTCGCGCAGGTCTCCGCCCGGCGCCGAGCCGCGATGGTGTCCCTGCCTGCGCTCGGACTGGGCCAGCTGCGAGCGGTCCGGGCAGCGGTTCCGGAACTCGTGGGCCGGCTACTCACCGACGCATCCGATGAACGGGTGCTGCCGGCCGCCTGGGCACCGGCTGAGCTGGCGCGCCGGGTTCCCGGCATTCGCCGGCTGATTGGCGAGCCTGACGGCGGGGAACTGGCCTACGTCGCCTCGCGGCTGATCGGCCAGGTGCGGCTGTTGACCGGAATGGTCCGAGCCAACCGCCCGGGCCGCGCCCTGCTGGCCCTGTCCAAGCTGTTGGTCGGCGCGTTCGGCACGGCCGCGTTTGCGCTTACCACGAGCACCATCTGGCAGATGGGCGATGCGCTCGGCGGACTCCGCCTCGCCGTGATCATGCTGCTCGGGCTGACCGCGTTGGTGGCCTGGCTGATAGTCGCGCATGACCTATGGGAGAAACCGGACCGGGAAACATCGGCTGAGCTGGCCCGGCTGTTCAACCTGGGCACGGTGCTCACCCTCACTTTGGCCACCGTGGTGTCCTATCTGGTGCTGTTCGCCGGAACGGTGCTCGCCGCGGCGCTGCTGATCGACACATCCGTGCTGGAACAGACCCTGCAGCGGCCGGTCGACTTCACCGACTACCTGATACTCGGCTGGATTATCAGCTCGCTGGCTACCGTCGGCGGCGCCATCGGCTCCGGGCTGGAGGACGAAGACACGGTGCGGGCCGCCGCTTACGGCTACCATCCCGAACCCAGCGGCTGGCGGGACGAAAAGGACCCGTAGTCCCACCGCGGGGCAGGCAAGCAAGCGCGCCCGGAGTCGTGACCGAACCGCCGGCGTCGGTCTCAGGATGTGCGCCGCTACGGAGTATAGAAGCCCGCGGCCTGCTCCTCGCACGTGGTGCTGCTTCCTCACGCAGGGCCTCGCTGGCTGCTTGGGTGACCAACTGGGTGACAACGGCGTGTGACAGTGCAGCTCTTGGCTGGATGCCCATGGACCGATAGGCCGTCTGACCACCGCCCTCGGTGCGCTACGGCTCGATCTGATAAGGCAGAGGTCTAAGCCAAATCTTCACGCTGCAATTCACGGCTCTATTTGGCAAATGGAAAGGCAGGACGTACGCAGCTCCCTAATGCCCTGCGGCAGAGCCGACGGGCCGCTACATGCGTTCGGTGACGTTTGTCCACAGGCGGCGGCTAACGGCCAGCTCGACGGCGCCGTCTGGGAGCCACGTTGACCACTAGTTCTCGATCACAACAACCGTCTGTCGACCGGCCACTCGGCACTTCGGCAGATTCACCGTGATGACCGCCGGCAAATCTAATCTGTCTTAGGGAGGCAGCGAGCTGTGATCGACTCGTAAATGCGGGCCTCGTTGTCCACTCTTCCGTTCGGCCTCCCCGAACGCACCCCCCGCATGGACAGATCGGAGGAGTACACGGAGAAGTTGCTGCTTAGCCCCGAAGAGGCCGCCCAAGCGCTCGGCCTGGGCCGATCCCGCGTCTATGACCTGATACGGACCCGCCGGCTGGACAGCGTGCGGATCGGCAAGTCACGTCGGATTCCAGTGGCCGCAGTTCACGCATATGTCGAACATTTGACCGAGCAAGAGGCTCTGGCATGAGCCAGCGCGCTAACGCAGAAGGCTCGATCTACCGACGCGCTGACGGGCGTTGGACAGCCGCGTGCTATGTCTTGACGCCTGTCGGAAGCCGCGTGCGCCGCTCTGTGTACGGCAAAGCCGCAAGGATGTCGCTGATCAGCTGGCGGTTCTGATCGCGAAGACCAAAGCTGGACTTCCCCTCGCCGTGGAGTCGTGGAGTGTCGAGCGCTTCGCTGATCACTGGCTGAACACGTCACCGGGCCCAGACTGCGTCCTTCAACATTCTCCAGCTACCGAGAGACGTTGCGTCTGCATGTCATTCCGACGCTTGGTCCTGTGAACCTTCGCGCACTGACTCCTACCCACGTGCGCAGGCTGCTTGCCAACATAGCTGCCGAACGGCTTGGCGCGCGCTCAGTCCAGATCATCCACAGCACCCTGCGCACAATGCTCAGCGAGGCCCTGCGTGAGGAGTTGATCGAACGGAATGTGGCGACGGTGGTGCGGCCGCCGTCCGTCGAGCGTGCTGAGGTACAACGATGGTCGACTAGGAGGCCAGCCGCTTCCTGGCCGCAAGCGCCGATCATCGCCTGCATGCACTATTCGCGGTCGGTGTTGCTATGGGTCTGCGGAAAGGCGAGTTGCTCGCCCTCCGTTGGGACGCCGTCGAGCTCGAAAGCGGAGTACTCCACGTCCGCAAAACGTGCAGCGGCTGCCCGAGATGGGCCTCGTCTTCGGTCCTCCAAAGTCAAAAAAGTCGCGTCGCACAATTCCGCTTCCTGCAGCCTCGGCGAAGGCGCTTCGAACCCACCGCGCAAATCAGGCAGCCGAAGCCCTTGCACTTGGACCCGCCTGGGTCGACTCCGGCCTGGTCTTCACCTCTGCGGTCGGCACCGTGATCGAGCCGCGAAATCTGAACCGCTCTTCGATGAACTCATCGCCAAAGCACGCGTTCGCCGCATTCGCTTCCACGACCTGCGGCACACCTGCGCGCCTCTCCTACTTGCCCAGAACGTGCCAGCGCGCGTGGTGATGGAGATCCTCGGGCACTCTCAGCTTGCAATGACGACAGACCTCTACATCCACGTCATGCCGACCGCGCTACGCGAGGCCGCGGACGCCATGGATCTGGTCCTCGTCCAGCCCAACTGACCCGCGTTGCTGTCAGCGTTGCTGTCAACTGGCCTTCTGCGCGGATTATGAGACGGCCTCTAGCCCAAAAA
>JBJMPB010000076.1:0-2566 GCA_045803455.1 Gemmatimonadales bacterium
CAGTCTGGCCACGCTCGATAGGTATGCCACTCAATGGACCAAGCCCCTGCTCGAGACCGCCCGCATTGCCGATCGCATTCCGGATTTGCGTCCCAGTCTCCGGGAAGCCTTCCGCGCCTTTGCCGGGTTGATCGACGCAGCGGCGCAGTTGCAGCACCTTCCGCCCGCCGATTTGCTGGAGCATGTCATCCGGACCATCAATTACGAGAACGTGCTCCTGGCCGAAGGCCCGGAAGGAGCCGACCGCTGGGAAAATGTCCGCGAGCTGGTGGCCAGCGCCGCCAACTGGTCCGAGGAAGCGCCACCTGAGGATGACGAGTCAGGCACGCCACTCGAGCGATTCCTCGCGGAAGCCGCGCTGCTCTCGTCCGCCGATACGGTGCTGGGCCAGGAGGAGGGGGTGACCCTCATGACGCTCCACACCGCCAAGGGCCTCGAGTGGCCTGTCGTGGTAATGAGCGGCATGGAGCACGGACTCTTTCCGCTGGCTCGAGCTGAGGAACAACCCAGTGGACTGGAGGAGGAGCGCAGGCTCTGCTACGTAGGCCTCACCCGGGCCAAGGACAAACTCTACTTAACGTGGGCCCGGGCTCGGCGGCGAGGCGGCGAGTTCCGCCCCGGAATAGCATCCCGCTTCTTGAAGGCCATACCTCCCGGGATCGTGGAAGAACGCCGGACGACGTCTTTGTGGGCGCCTGATTGGGGACGGACGGGCGGACAGGCTGAGGGGCGGCCGGAAAGGCCGCGGTGGAGGGATACAGCCTCACCCTACAGCCCGACCATCCGGACGCCCGACAGTCCGCCCGAAGAGGCTTCACAGGACACGCCGCGTTACGTGAAGGGCGAACGGGTCCGACACCGCCGCTTTGGAAGCGGGACGATTCAGGGACTCATGGGAACCGGGCGAGATCTCAAGGTGTCGGTGGCATTCGACGATCAGGGAGTTGGCGTGAAGCAGTTGCTGGTTGCCTATGCCGGACTGGAACGGGACTGGGAGAGTGCATGACGATCCGGCCAGATGAAGTGCTGCATGTCGCTAAGCTGGCAGAGCTGGCGGTACCGGAGTCCGAGCTCGAGCGCCTAGTGGAACAGCTGAACCGCATAGTCGACTATGTCGCGCAGCTCGACGAGGTGCCGGCAGATCACATGGCGGAGCCATTCCTCCCAGGCCCTTCCGAGCTCATGCCCCGAGAGGACGTCGAAGGTGCCGTGCCCCTGGCGCGCGCTCCGGTGGAGCTGGCACCCGAGTTCAAGGACGGCTTCTTCCTGGTACCCCGGCACGGTGCCATGGAGGACGCATGACACCTCGGGTTGCGGCGCAGCAAGATAGCGGGGCGGCTCTTGTGGCAAAGGAGACGGGAAAGAGGCTGGCCGCGGCCCAGTCCCTCAACGCAACGCTGGACTGGTCGCAGGAGCTGCTCGATGCGGAGGCGGCCCGGGTAGACGCGATGGCGGAGCGGGGTTCTCTGGCTGGAATGCCGATCGCGCTCAAGGACAACATCGTCACTGTGGAGCAGCCGAGCACCTGCGCCTCGCGAATACTGGCGGGGTACCGGTCGCCCTTCAACGCAACGGCGGTCGAACGCCTGCGCAGCGCCGGCGCGCTGCTCGGGATCAAGAGCAATATGGATGAGTTCGCTATGGGCTCCTCCACCGAGCATTCGGCATTTGGGCGAGTCAAACACCCGCTAGACCCCACCCGGGTGCCCGGGGGGTCCTCCGGCGGTTCGGCGGCGCTGGTAGCGGCGGGAGTAGTTCCCGCGTCGCTGGGATCGGAGACCGGCGGCTCGGTGCGCCAGCCGGCCAGTTTCTGCGGCGTGGTAGGCCTCAAGCCGAGCTATGGAAGGGTGAGTCGGTACGGCCTGGTAGCCTTCGGCTCGTCACTCGATTGTATCTCGGTTTTCGGTCGGACAGTGGAGGACGCCGGCAGAGTCCTGAGCGTCATCAGCGGGCCTGATCCGCTCGATGCCACTGCAGTAGATCGACCCGCGATGCCTTTGCCCCAGCCGAGGCAGGATCTGCGGGGCATCACCCTGGGTCTCCCGCGCGAGTACTTCCCGGCCGATCTCCACCCGGGAGTTGCCGCCGCGCTCACCCGCACCATAGAACTGGCGAAAGAGCTGGGCGCAGAGATCCGGGAGGTCTCGCTACCGCACTCGGCTTATGCGGTGCCGACGTACTACATCATCGCTCCGGCCGAGGCGGCGGCAAATCTGGCGCGCTACGATGGAGTACGGTATGGGGCCCGGCGGATCGGGCCGGAGGGAGATATTCGATCGCTCTATCGCGCTACTCGGGGAGAAGGCTTCGGGGCCGAGGTCCAGCGACGAATTCTGGTGGGCACCTATGTCTTGAGCGCCGGATACTACGATGCGTACTACCGGAAAGCCCAGCGAGTGCGATCCCTGATTGCCGATGATTTTCGGCGCACCTTCGCGAGTGGGGTGGATCTCTTGCTCACTCCCACTACGCCAACGCCGGCTTTCAAGGCTGGGGAGAAGACGAACGATCCCGTGGCCATGTACCTGGCCGACATCTTCGTCTGCCCTATCAACCTGGCCGGGCT
>JBJMPB010000082.1:0-4524 GCA_045803455.1 Gemmatimonadales bacterium
GTGCTTTTGGTTGGTTGGGTTCCAGTGCCCTCCAGCCGACTCGAACTTCGGCGCATCGCACCGGCCGAACGTGTGCAGGTGGATGGCGTGCTCACCTGGAGTCAGTCCGGTGAGACGGCCCGAGACCCGGATCCGCTCGCCGGCTTGAGTGAGAGTCAGGATGCCGAGAGCTCGGCCCTGTCCATTCCGGATGGTGGCGGAGAGCCGGGTGGCGGCGGTACCGGAGTCAGCCGGATGCTGCTGCCCCGCGCCCTTGTCTCCCCGAACGGCATCCCGCCGGCTCCCCACATCGCAGGCGAGCAAAAGAATGGCGAGTTGAGCCAGTGCGACTAAAGCATGACGAGCGTACATAACGTCTCCTTGAGAAACGGCAGTATCGGCATTGTTCTACTCTGATGGAGTGACTGCGGTCACCGGTCCGCTCCGGCTCCCCGCTTGAGTCCCTCCTTGCAGTTTTTTTGAAATTTCCGTATGCGTTCCATATACCGAGCCGACTCGGCAACGAGATCTCCCTGGAGAGCAGCCATGCCCAGCCTACGTCCCGACCCCACGTTCTATCCCTCCGCCAAACAGGCGGCGGAAGCGCCCCCCGAAGAGCTCGCCTACCTCGCGATGCTCAACCCCAGGACTTCACGGCCCGACGCGATCGGCGTGGTAGACGTGAAGCCGGGCTCCAAGTCCTACGGCCGACTGGTGGGGCAGTTCGAGATGCCCAACAACGGAGACGAGCTGCACCACTTCGGCTGGAACGCGTGCAGCGCGAGCCTCTGTCCCTGGGCGCCGCACCCGCACGTGGAGCGCCGCTATCTCGTGGTCCCGGGGGTGAACTCGTCACGGATCCACATCCTCGACACCAAGGCCAACCCGCGGAAGCTCGACCTGGTCAAGGTGATCGAGCCGGAGACCGTGGCCAAGAAGACCAACTACAGCACGCCGCACACGGTGCACTGCGGCCCCGATGGGATCTACATCTCCGCCCTCGGTGCGCCCGATGGCGAGGGGCCGGGCGGCATCTTTATTCTGGACCACGACACCTTCGAGCCCAAGGGGATCTGGGAGAAGGATCGCGGCCCCCAGCGCTTCGGCTACGACTTCGCCTGGCATCTGGGTCACGACACCACGATCACCAGCGAGTGGGGCTTCCCCAACATGGTGCGCCAGGGCGTCGTCCCCGAGCTGCTGCTGGGCGGGAAGTACGGCAACGCACTCCACGTGTGGAACCTGAGGAACGGCAAGCATCAGCAGAAGCTTCCGCTAGGCGACGAGTACCAGATGACGCTGGAGCTCCGCCCCGCGCGCGACCCCAGAAAGGCCTACGGGTTCGTAGGAGTGGTGATTTCGCTGAAGGATCTCTCGGCGAGCGTGTGGGTGTGGTATAAAGAGGGCGGACAGGCGGGCGGGCTGGCTGGCGGACAGTCGAAGGCTGGGAACGGCTCGGGAGAGTGGAAGATAAAGAAGGTGATCGAGATTCCGGCCGAGCCGGCGGATCCCGCGGACCTGCCGCCGCTGCTGCAGGGCTTCAAGGCGGTGGCGCCACTCATCACCGACATCAACCTCTCGTTGGACGACCGGCAGCTCTACGTCTCCTGCTGGGGAACCGGCGAGCTGCGGCAGTACGACGTAAGCGATCCGTTCAATCCCAAGCTCACCGCAACCACGCAAATTGGTGGAATCGTGCGTCGCGCCGCCCATCCGGCCAATCCGGGCAAGCGGCTGAACGGTGGCCCCCAGATGATCGAGCTGAGTCGGGACGGAAAGAGAGTGTACCTGACCAACGGGCTGTACTCACCGTGGGACGACCAGTTCTATCCGGCGGGCCTGGAGAGCTGGATGGTGAAGTTCGACACCAAGCCAAATGGCGGCATGGCGCTCGACCCCAAGTTCTACCTGGAGATGGAGCGCGGCGTACGCTGCCATCAGGTCCGGCTCCAAGGCGGCGACGCGTCGTCGGATTCGTTCTGCTTCTCGTGATACCAGGCGGACGGGCGGACGGCCGGACAGGCGGACGGAACGGCTATGATCTCTCGGAGAACTCGTGACGGAGCTTAGCGCTTCCTGGCCTGCCCTCTTTGCTCTGGGGGCGGGTCACGGAATCAATCCGGCGATGGGTTGGCTCTTCGCGGTTGCCCTCGGTCTTCAGCGCGGCAGCCGAAAGGCAGTGTGGTCTGCGCTAGGCCCCCTGGCGATTGGTCACGCGATGGCGATGCTGGTTACGATCGGTGCCGCTGCCGCCGTCGGATCGCTGCTCCCGCTCTCAACTCTCAAGTGGGGAGTGGCCGGTCTGCTAGTTGCCCTCGGGGTTTACCGTTTGGTCCGCTCCCGCCACATCGTCTACGGCGGGATGCAGGTGAACAGCCGGGAGCTGGCAACCTGGTCCTTCCTCATGGCAACGGCACATGGTGCCGGACTCATGGTGCTGCCGCTGGTGCTGGGTCACCTACCCTCGGTCGAGCATGTGCATCATCTGTCGGCCGGCATGCTGGGTAGGGGAATGGAGTGGAGTGGGATCACCGCCGCGGTGATACATACAGCAGGCTATCTGCTGGTGACGGGCACGATCGCGGCAATTGTCTATGAAAAGGTGGGGCTCAGGTTCCTCAGGACCGCGTGGGTCAATCTCGATCTGCTTTGGGCGGTGGCGCTGGTGGCTACGGGTCTCGCGACCGCTATTCGCTAGGTCGGAGGGTCGGAGAGTCGGAGGTAGATACGGCTCTCCGCCTCTCCGCCTCTCCGCCTCTCCGTCTACTTCCTCACCGCCTGCACTTCGAGCGAGATCTTGATCTCATTTCCTACCAGGATTCCGCCGGTCTCAAGGGCCTGATTCCAGGTTAGGCCGAAGTCGCGCCGGTCGATCTTGGTCTTAGCGCTGAAACTGACTCGCTCTCCACCCCAGGGGTCCTTTCCCATCCCCTCGTACACCGCATGGAGCGTTACCTCGCGGGTGGTTCCCCGGATCGTCAGATCTCCGATCACCCGGAACTCGTCGCCCGGATTGCTGGAGCTGCCCTGCACCCTGCGGCTCAGAAAGGTGATCGTGGGATAGTTCTCTACGTCGAGGAAATCCGGTGACCGAAGGTGCTGGTCCCGCTGCTCCGCCCGAGTATCGATGCTGGCCGCCTCGATCTCCGCTTCCACCCGCGACCGGTCGGGGTTTCTCTCGTCCACGGTGATGGTGCCGGACACCTTGCCGAACCGGCCCTTCACTGTAGTGATCATCATGTGCTTGGCCGAGAACTCGGCCAGACTGTGGTTGGGATCGATCTGCCAGGTACTGATCCCGGTTCCGGTTACCTGCTCTTGCACAGTGCTCATCGTCCGCTCCCTGATACCAGTGTCACCAAGTACAGCTCTACCTGAAGAACAACTGCCGGTTCCCAGCGTTCCCTGCAGCGTATCGGGACTTTGTTGATCGATCTGTGTTGTGGGACACGGGGGCGGAAGGGCGGAACGTACTCCTGACTCCTGACTCCCGACTACCTCACCGGCTGATACCTGTCCAGCCACGCGAGTGTCTCCTGAATCAGTCGTATGCGTGGCACGAAGTGGCTCCCCTCGTCCAGCACGTAGCGCTTTTGGTCGGCCGGAGTGCCGAGCAGGCGGAACATGGGCCGAGAGCTGGTTTCCGGGGGGAAGAAGAAGTCGTACTTGCCGTTGAGCATCAGGGTGGGGACTCTCACTCGGGAGATAAAATTGAACGGGTCTACTTCCGGCCGAGCCCGCTCGTAGGGAAGGCCGGCCACCAAGAGCACGCTCACCTTGATCCGGGGTTCCACGGCGGGAATCAGCCCGCCCATGTGGCCGCCCCAGCTCACGCCATAATAGGCCAGATTTTTCAGCGTCACCTCGGGCCGGCTCTCCAGGTAGTTCAGGCTCTGGCTCAGGTCCTTGACCCACATGATCGCGTGGTCGCGATAGAGAATCGTGCTGTCCTGATCATCGCTCCTGAGGGCATCTTTCCGCTGCAGTGTTCCCTTGAAGACCGGCTGCACGACGGCGCGTCCGCTGGTCAACAGGAAACTGATGATTGCCGGACGAGGTCGTGGCTCGGCATCGCGCACCACGTTGGAGCCAGGCCAGAAGACCATCACCGGAAACGGCTTCGTCCCCCGCTTGGGCAGATACAGGTAGGTGAGCAGCGTGTCGTTGGCGTAGGCCGCGTTCATTCGGATCAGCTGACGGGTCCAGTCTCCCTCGTCCACCGTCTCCAGGATTCGGGCGTCCAGCGGTCCTTTGTCGTACTCGTACATCCGCTTGTAGGCGGCGAACACCGCATCGGACGCGGGTCGCTCCTTCATGAAATCGCGGCTCTCCCGGCGGAGCGGCTCCATGGCCTGGGCCTGGGTCGAGTCGCTCCCGAGATATTTCACCAGCCGGATCCCGTTGATGGGCGATCGGTCGAACATCGGCTGGGTGTAGGTGTCGGTGAACTGGTAGGGCAGGTCGTTCCACCCGCCACCGAGGATAAAGCGGCTGCCGCCGTCCCGGTTATAGCACCACTCGCGCACGTTGCCCGCCATGTCGTAG
>JBJMPB010000089.1:0-4034 GCA_045803455.1 Gemmatimonadales bacterium
TGGGGAGCGTCGACCCGGCTGGTGGGTGCACTCATCATGACCCACAGCGACGACCTCGGCCTGGTGTGCCCGCCTCGGCTGGCGCAGTACCAGGTGGTGATTGTCCCGATCTACAAGACCGGCGAGGAGCGAGCCACGGTCGTGGAGGCCGCAGACCGCTTGCGGAAGGAACTGTCCGCCGGCGGAGTTCGAGTCCATCTCGATGCCCGGGAGGGCATGAAGCCCGGCGCCAAGTACTATGAGTGGGAGGGCAGGGGAGTTCCGCTTCGGTTGGAGATCGGGCCGCGCGACGTGGCAGCGAGCACGGTAGTCCTGGCCCGCCGCACCGGCGGCAAAAAGGAAACCATTCCGACGGGTGAGGTGTCCAGTCGCGTCCTTGCTGCCATGAATCAGATGCAGGAGGAGCTGCTCCAGGCGGCATCGGCGCGTCGAGAGGCCGCGACCTTACGCGGGGCCACCCGGGAGGAGTTCATCGCCAAGATGGAGCGTGAAGGCGGATTCGTCTTCGCCGGCTATTGCGGGTCCGCCACCTGCGAGGCTGAGATCAAGGAGCAGACCAAAGCCACCATCCGAGTGCTTCCGGACGAGGAATTTCGCTCGCCGGTTGCTCCCACCACTTGCTTGTGGTGCAAACGCCCGAGCATTGCCGAGGCGGTGTGGGCGAAGGCGTACTGAGCGGGGCAGCCGGTAAGCGCGGCCGCGGCCTCGAAGACGAGCCTCAACTCTTCCGAGACGCCGGGCTCGATCGGCGGGGGGGCATTCTCGCCATGGGTGGCGTCTCTCTGGTTGAGATTGCCGACCGAACCGGAACTCCGGCCTACGTGTACAACGCGGAAACCATTCGGACGCGATACCGTTCTCTCGATGCCGCCCTGGCTGGCCTGCCGCACAGGATCTGCTACGCCGTCAAGGCCAACAGCAACCTCGCGGTGCTCAGACTGCTGCGGGACCTGGGAGCAGGAGTGGACATCGTATCCTCGGGTGAGCTGGCCCGCGTGTTGGCTGCCGGCTTCTCCCCCGACCAGATCGTGTTCAGTGGAGTAGGCAAGACGGCAGGTGAGCTGGAGACCGCAGTCAACGCCGGCATCGGGCATCTCAATGTCGAATCCCGCGAGGAGCTCGAGCTGTTGGCCGGGATTGCCGAGTCTCAGGCGCAGCGGGTGCAGGTAGGGATCCGGGTCAATCCGGACGTCACCACCGATACCCATCCCTATATCTCCACCGGCAAGAGTGGGATCAAGTTCGGTCTCCCTACCGATCAGGTACTTCCAGCAGCGCAGTTCATCGCGACGCACCCACAGCTGGAGCTCACTACCCTGGCAATGCATCTGGGGAGTCAGATTGTAGAGCTGGATCCCTATCTCCAGGGAATCGCTCACCTCACGGATCTGATCGAGCGAATCCGGCAGAGCGGAGTGTCCACTCTCCGCGTGCTGGATATCGGCGGGGGGCTGGGCATCCGGTACGCCGAGGAGCGGGCAATCGATCCGGCCGAGTTCGCGGCAGCCCTGAGCCCACGTCTAGCTCCCACGGGGCTGACAATTTATCTCGAGCCCGGGCGATTTCTGGTGGGCAGCGCCGGAGTGCTCCTCACCCGGGTGCTGTACCGCAAGCACTCGGGAGGAAAGGAATTCGTGGTGGTTGATGCCGGGATGAACGACCTGGTCCGGCCGAGTCACTACCAGGCATACCACGAGATCGTGGAGCTGGAGGAACGGGACCGGTCTTCGGTGCGGGCCGATGTGGTGGGGCCGGTCTGTGAGACCGGCGACTTCCTGGCACTGGACCGGATGCTGCCTGGCCTTCGCTCCGGCGATGGCGTGGCGGTGCTGGGCGCGGGGGCGTACGGATTCGTAATGGCCTCCAATTACAACAGCCGGCCCAGACCACCCGAGATCATCGTCGACCAGGGCAGATGGTGGGTGGCCCGGCCCAGGGAACAGGTCGAGGACCTGTTCGCCGGCGAGCGGCTCTCGCCGTGAACGCGATCCTGATCATCGACTTCGGTTCGCAATACACTCAGTTGATTGCGCGACGGGTGCGCGAAGCCCACGTCTATTGTGAGATCCATCCACCCTCTCGCACCGTGGAGTGGATCCGCAACTGGAACCCCAAGGGGATCATCCTCTCCGGCGGCCCGAACTCGGTCTACGGCGACAGCGTTCCCACTGCCGATCCCGCTCTGCTCGACCTGGGAACTCCGGTTCTCGGCCTCTGCTACGGAATGCAGCTCCTCGCTCACCTTTCCGGCGGCAATGTGGCGCGCGCCAACCGGCGGGAGTACGGCCGGGCCAACCTGCGGGTCGAAGGTGGCCGATTGTTCCAGGGTTTCGGCGTCGGAGAGGAGACGCCGGTCTGGATGAGTCACGGTGATCACGTCGATGCCCCGCCTCCGGGCTATGCGGTCACTGCATCGAGCGTGAATTCCCCGATCGCCGCTATCGAGCACAGCCGGAGGCCGCTCTTTGGCGTGCAGTTCCACCCCGAGGTGGCCCATACGCCCCGGGGCGGGGAGATTCTCAACAACTTTCTGTTCGAGATCTGCGGCTGCACCCCGGACTGGACGCCGGGACACTTCGTCGAGACCGAGGTTGCCCGGATTCAGGAGATTGTCGGTCCCAGCGCGCGAGTTATCTGCGGGCTCTCGGGCGGGGTCGATTCATCGGTGGCCGCGGTTCTGGTACATCGGGCAGTGGGAGACCGGCTGACCTGCATCTTCGTGGATCACGGACTGCTTCGCCTGCACGAGCGGGACCAGGTGGAGCAGACCTTTCGCCGGCACCTGGGCATCGATCTGAGAGTGGTAGATGCCAAAGATCAGTTTCTGGAAAAGCTCTCCGGGGTCACCGACCCTGAGGAGAAACGGCGCCGCATCGGACACACCTTCATCGATGTGTTCGAGGCCGAAGCTCGGGCGGTTGGCAAGGACGTGGGATTTCTAGTACAGGGGACGCTGTATCCGGACGTCATCGAGTCGCTCTCTCCCCTCGGAGGTCCGTCGGTCACCATCAAGACCCACCACAACGTGGGCGGCCTCCCCGAGCGGCTCCCGTTCAAGCTGTTGGAGCCACTGCGTGAGCTGTTTAAGGACGAGGTCCGGCAGGTGGGGCGCGAACTGGGGCTGCCGGAGGAGATGGTCGGCCGGCACCCATTTCCCGGGCCGGGGTTGGCCATCCGCATTCTGGGCGATATCTCGCCGGAAAATCTGGAGATCCTGCGGCGGGCAGACCACATCTACACGGAAGAGATCAGGGCCGCCGGATTGTATGACGACATCTGGCAGGCCTTTGCGGTGCTGCTACCGATCCGCTCGGTTGGCGTGCAGGGGGACGACCGCACCTACGATCAGGTTATCGCTCTCAGGGCGGTCACCAGCCGCGATGGAATGACTGCCGACTGGTACCCGTTTCCTCCCGAGGTGCTCGCCCGAGTGTCCAACCGGATCGCCAATGAGGTGGATGGAGTGAACCGGGTGGTATACGACGTGAGCTCCAAACCCCCGGCCACGATTGAATGGGAGTAGATAACGGGCTTAGTTGCCCAGAATGTGGATGAGCCGCCGCCGGACCTGCTGCTGTCCTTCAGGATCACTCACTCTCACCTCTACGATGTAGCTGCCCTGCCTGACCTGGTCGAGCCGCACCACCCGGCGCGATCGGATCACCGGGCTTTCTGCGACCTCCTCGAAGGACAAGGCCACGAGCGGAGGCTTGTCTCCGCTGTTACGGCCGGGGCGGAGCACGGCAATCTGGTGGCGATACCCTGCGCCGGTCCTGACACCCCGGACCTCATAGTAGATCACGACCTGCGACTTCTCCCGGAAAAGTGCCGATGGCGCCAGCAACACGGTGTCTCCGACCTCTGTTTTCCAGGGAACGGCTCGGCCAGGCGAGCCCAGCGCGATGTCGCTCAGCGCGGGCGCGACCTCTCCGTTGTGCGCCACCAGTACCGTGTCGCGGGGGAGCACTACACCGGCACTGTCGCCCTCCTGAATCGCCGCCCGGTAGCTCCATCGGCCCGGCGGGAGCGGCAAC
>JBJMPB010000106.1:0-3492 GCA_045803455.1 Gemmatimonadales bacterium
CGATCACCGAGAGGACCAGGGTTGGGTCATGGATGGAGGCCAGCGGCACGAACCAGATGCCGTCTGGAAAGTCTTGGTCAGCCTCTTCGGTGACCTGTAAGGCAATTCGGGTCTTGCCGACGCCACCGGGGCCGGTGAGTGTGACGAGTGGCACGTCCTCACGACGCAAGAGGGCGAGCACTGCCGCGAGTTCGCGATCTCGCCCGATCAAGGGTGTGCGTGGCAGAGGAAGCGGGCGGAAGCGGCTGGAAGCACCCATGGCAGCCCTAGTCAGGTACCTGAGCAATATTGCGATGATTGGGGATGATAGCAACCTTGCCCTTTCGGCCGTTCTGAACAGGTCGTGTTGCAGCGCGGCGCACGACCGGCAGCGGGCCAAGTCGTGCGCGGCGTTGCAACACACGCCGTCCAGAACGACCGAAAATCGCGTCATGTGAAATCCGGATGACGCCTGCCGCCGTCCCCCTCTCCTCAGCGCACTGGTCCAGGTACCCGCGGCCGGGGGCCCTCTGGGCCGGGCGTAAGCGGGTGAGGGCTTCGATTGCCGGTCGTGGTTGGAGGGTCCCCGTGAACGTCCCAGGCTCGACGCAAAGGTGTGCTCACTGAGGCTGTGGCCGCAGGGCAAGGTTGCTATCATTCCCTATATCACTCAGGTGCTTGGCCAGGACTGCCATGTCTGCTTCCAGCCGCTTCCGCCGGCTTCCTCTGCCACGCACACCCTTGATTGGGCGAGATCACGAACTCGCGGCACTGCGCGCCCTCTTGCGTCGTGAGGACGTACCACTTGTCACCCTCACCGGCCCCGGTGGCGTCGGGAAGACCCGAATTGCCTTACAGCTCACCGAAGAGGCTGACCGAGACTTTCCGGATGGCATCTGGTTCGTGCCGTTGGCCTCGATCCATGACCCAGCTCTGGTCCTCTCGGCGATCGCCCAAGCGCTGGACGTGCGTGAGGCTGGGCACCGATCGCTCCTGGAGGGTGTCGCGCACTTCTTGCAAACCAAGGACGCCCTGCTCATCCTCGATAACTTCGAGCACGTCGTCGAGGCGGCGCCGCTCGTAGCAGAGATTCTCGCGCAGTGCCCGTTCTTGACGTGTTTGGTCACCAGCCGCGCGTTGCTTCACATATCGGGTGAACATGCCATCGCCGTTCCTCCCCTGCCGTCACCCCCAGCCGCGGATGTAACCACCGCCAAGCGGGCCAGCTTGTCCCCGGCGGTGCGTCTTTTCGTCAGTCGTGCCCAGGCGGGTCGCCATGAATTCAGCCTCACCGATGTGAACGCGGCCGAGGTGGAGGCCATCTGCCGACGCCTCGATGGGTTGCCGCTGGCGATCGAGCTCGCGGCAGCGCGAGTTCGACACCTGACACCCAGCGAATTAGCGGCACGGCTGGTCGAGGGGAACGAGGGAGCGGTCCTGAGAGTGCTCACTGGTGGGCCACGGGATGCCCCGGTCCGGCAGCATACGCTGCGCTATGCGGTCGCCTGGAGCCATGATCTCCTCACGCCAGAAGAACGCATTCTGTTCCGCCGCCTGGCGGTCTTCGTCGGTGGTTTCACCCTGGAGGCGGCGGAAGCCGTAGTGAATGCCGGGGGTAACGCAGCAATCGATGCGGTCGAAGGGATTGCCGCGCTCCTCGACCAGAGTCTGCTGCAGCAGGAGGAGGCAGCTGGCGGGGCGTCACGGTACGCCATGCTGGAGACTGTCCGTGAATTCGCTCTGGAGCAACTGGTGGACAGCGGTGAGGAGGGCGCCGTTCGTGCCGCCCACGCGGCCTACTTCCTCGCCCTGGCGGAATTGGCCGCTCCTCAGCTGTACACGGCGCAACAACAAACCTGGCTCGCACGAGTTCAGGCTGAGCAGGCTAACTTCCGCATCGTCTTAGCATGGTTGGAGCAGCGGGGCGACGTGAACGGCGCGCTGCGGGTGGCAGTAGCGCTCTGGCGCTTCTGGCAGCAGCGGGGCTATTGGGAGGAAGGACGAAGTTGGCTGGTCCGCCTGCTCACGCACGCCACCGCTGTCGACGCGGTAGAACCAGCCACCTGGGCGGCGGCGCTGACGGGCGCGGTTTGGTTGGCTCACTACCAGAACGACTTCGCCGCCGTCCGGACCTTCTTGCAAGAGGGTTTGGAGCGCTATCGGCACCTCGGACGCGCTGACAGCTTGGTTGAAGTCCTCCAGGGCCAGGCGCTGGTCGCCCAGTCGCTTGGCGAGAACCGGCGGGCGGCCGAGTTGTGCGAGGAGGCGCTCACTCTGTCCCGTACGCTCGGCGATCACGTCAGAACCGCCGAGTCCCTCCTTCTCCTCAGCTTGGCGACGCGCGAGTTGGGAGATTACGCCCGGGCGACCGCCCTCGCCCAGGAAGCCCTCGACCTCCACCTGGCGGTAGGGCACCGCGGCAGGGCTCGCGCGCTGTTGGCCCTCGGCGACGTCGCGCGAGAACTAGGGGACCCGTCCGACGTACGCGTCCGATGCGAAGAGAGCCTGGCCATCTTCCGGGAGTTGGGAGAGCCTCTGGGCGAGGGATTCTCCTTACACAACCTTGCCGTCGCGGCCTACCAGGAAGGGCATCTTGACCTCGCTCGCACCCTGGCTGAGGAGAGCCTGGCCATCTTTCGTCGCCTGGATGTCGGCAGAGCATTGGCGGAGATCCTGGCGAGCATGGGGCCCATCCTGGATGCCGCGGGGGATCATGCTGCCGCGCTATCCGCGCTCACTGAGGCATTGCGCCTGGCCGTCCGAGTCGGACCGCGATGGGTGGTTGCGGCAGTCCTGGAGGGCATGGCCAAGATGGCGGCCGATCAACGACAGGATCGCGTGGCGGTTGAACTGGCCAGCAGCGCCGCTGCCCTCCGGACGGAGATCGGAGTCCCCGTACGACCAAATTGGAGATCCGGTCTCGAGCAGACGTTGGCAACGACGCGTGCTCGCCTTGGGGAAGAGACCTTCGCCGTTTCCTGGACGGACGGCCAGGCGCGTCTGCTTCCCGATGTGATTGTCGCCGCGGCGGAAGTAAGGATCTCCTCACCAGGGCGGGTCTCTCGCAGCAAGGGTGCCCAGGAGGATGACCGCCCGTTCGGCTTATCGCCGCGCGAGCTGGACGTGTTAGGCCATCTGGTGACCGGCAAAACCGACCGCGAGATCGCGGAAGCGCTCTTCATCGGGATCCGCACGGTCGAGACCCATGTTTCCAACCTGTTCACCAAGCTCGGCGTCAATGGCCGTACCGAGGCCGCTGCCGTGGCCGTGCGCCGGGGCCTCGCCTGAGTCACGACCGCGCTCCGTAGGCGTCGCCGACTACGGAGAGTACGGAGACCAAACGCGTTCTCTCCTGCCGGAATAAATCCGTACACCCCTCCGGGATCTCCACGATGTGCTCCGCACCGCGGACGCGCAGGATGGCCTCACGCTCGATGAGCGCAGAGACGATGGGGATCCCCCAACACAGGAGAGGAGCAAGTCACAGTGCAAGAGGACATCAGTAGCCGGGGC
>JBJMPB010000113.1:0-3172 GCA_045803455.1 Gemmatimonadales bacterium
TCGGCGCGCGGGCGAACAACTACCGGACCCGTTTTACGCTAATGATGTCACCGCCTGGAATCTCGCCCCGGCGCTGCCGTTCGCGCGCTATGCTCGGCACATCCTCGTCACCGTGCTTCATCAATTCCTGCGGGACCACAATGTAGCCGGTACGGCCGTCCGCATAACCGAGTGAGTACATGACGGTCTTTCGGAGCGCCGTTGTGCGCTTCCAAGGGCTCGCTTTTGCCATCATCGCGAAAACCTCCGACGCGATGGTCGGCCACAAAGCAAGCCGGGGCAAGGGCACGCAGTTTGGCTAAGGCCTTTATTCCACGGAGCCGCGCTAGTCGGCGAGGGCCGTTCCAGTTTGTGCCCGTGATGCACGAGCGACCTTGGAAGGCTCTCACTCACGATGCAGGGCGGCATCCTGATGAAATTAGATCACGGGCTCACCGCCTCGAGCTTCTCCGAGCTGCCGATCCTTTGGGAGGAACAGCTGCAGATCGCAAGCTGATGCTCCTGGCCCGCTCCGTTCGCAGCGAAGGGTTGGCAGTTCGATTCCGACTTGGTCCCGGGTATTCGGGCCGTTACGCGGAATTCGCCGCGCGGCGGGCCGCCTCTCTTCGAAACCGTTCGGAACCGTACCTGTTCGCCTTCGTTGATCCTGTGTGATCTCGCCGGGTTTCCGCCTGCCGAAATGGCGGTGCGCTCACCTCGGATGCACTCAAGCAGTAGCCGCCCTGACCGTGAGCAATGTAGGGCGGCGGCGGCCCCGGCGAGCGAGATGGGAGGGACAAATGGACCCGCTTTCCGCAATCGTGATTACGATCAGCTTAGGTGGCCTTGCCGGTGCGGTGTACGCGGCGCAACGCGAAGCTCGTCATCATCGCCACCTCGGCACTGACCACCACGAGGATTATACCTGCGGCTGGCAATAGCCCTGAAAGCGAGCCTCCCCTATCCACTCACGCCGATGACGACGAGAAGCGAGATCGAGGTCGCCTTGCGGTCGACCCGCACTCGGACCACCGTGCCGTCGAGGATGAGCCGCACGATCGGCTCCTCGGCGAGCGAGCGGGCGTTCCAAGCATCCCAGTCCGTCCTCACCTTTCGCCACACCCGGCTAGCTCCCGCGGAATAGGCATCTAGCGCGCCCTCCCGTTGATACTACCCTGTCTCGGGAGCGAACAGCTCCATCCGCACTGAGTATCGTACATACTCCCTGGGCAGGAGGGAGACCATTCCGGTATACCGTCCGCCCCACTCTGCGCCGTACGGGTCAGCCCAATTAAACTGCGGCTCGATGACAACAAAGGGCTTGTCTCGTGTGGTGAAGGTCTGGAGAGCGGTCACGTGCGGAGACCGGGTGGTGATCCGCAGCCCGTAATCCTTTAGTGGGTCACGCACCTCGCAAACAACATCCCCCGCGGCATTCCGTTCAAGGCCGCTGAAGCAGTCGTCCAACCTCAGGTCGCCCAACGCCACCCCCTCGGGACCGCGGAAGTCGTAAGCGGTCCCAACCACTTGCTCGAGAGCCCCGGTCGGCAGCACTTCATCATAGTTGTTCACCAGCATGCGCTCATGGGCGGGCAAGCGCATGAGCGCCTGTGAACGCACGCCGCTGGGCAGGTTGAAATAGGGATGCCAGCCGATTCCTACCGGGGCGAGCTCTGAGCCCACGTTCCTCGCTGTGACGTAAAGCTCCAGCCCAGAGGATTCGAGGAGCCAGGCGATCTCTAGTTGCAGTTCGGAAAGCCAACGGTCGCCAAAGCTGCCGCAGGCGATCAAACCGCGCACTCCGGAACCCCGCTCATTGAGCCACGGCTCCAGCTTCTCGACGGCCCGATCAAGGATGAGGCCATGGATTGCAAAGCGCTCCGCGCCATCGGCCCGCCCCGCGCCGTTCGCGACTAATCGGATCGGCCGCCCTCGGACGCGGGTTGCAATCTCATTCGTTTCGGGGATGAAGCGACCTCTGATGCGGTTGGCGAACGGTGCCAAAACCGCACCACCAAAGGCGAAGGCCGCATTCCCGAATTTATCGCCGGAGAGGAGCGAGGCAGCCTCAGCAGCTGGCGGCGCTGCAAACACTTCGACCTCTCCCTGCGGGAGACGGGCATATGCTTGCAGGATCATCAACGCCCGCCCCGGTATCAGCGCGGCGCGGGTGAATGCGCGCTGCTCGCGCTCAGTCTCCTCCGCCTCTAGCCAGACAATGGGCTGACCGCCAATTGTTACGCTGGAATCACTGATCATGCTTACCTCACGTTGTGGCCACTTACCCGAACCTTGCACGTACGGGATGGCACCGTTTGCCGCTGTTGTGTGATCGGCACCTGGTTTCTAAGCTCCGCCAGCGTTCGTCTCAGGCCCGCGAGGTGGCTGCCTATAATCTCCTTCCCCGGAATCGGTGGTGCTGTGAGCCCTGGCTCGACCAAATCGCTCCTGCTACTCGCAAGCCCGAGAACGTTCACCGATGGCCGAAGAGCGCCCACGTGCCCTTGCCGCTCACAAGCCAATGGCTCCCATCACCCGATCCCCAACGGGACTGACGAGCTATCGTGCGCAGAGGATCGGGCGAGAGCTCGCCGCCTATGACCTTCCCCATTTTAACGCGGCTCGCTTCCGTCACAACGCACCTCGACGCTCCGCGGACGAAAAACCAGGACGTCGTCGAGCCCACCGCTTTACTTACCTTCCCGCAAGCCCTGAGGGCAACCATACGAGAAGGCCTATAGTTCGGCTGGATGCTAAACAAAGGGCTTCACGACGACTGCGAGAGGCCCGCCCGGCTGCTCGGCTTGCCTGGTTCAGATAACGGGGAGCGGCTGGCGTTCTGGTCAGCGGCCCGGTCACAACATCTGGCCTCGATGCACACGCCATCTTGGCTCAATCGATTGGCGGCGGCGGCGGCATGGCGGTTGGCGGACAGAACAACCTTGCCCGAGGAGGAAGCGGTGGTGCCGGCGGCGCTAGCGGCGACGGCGGCGTCGTTAAGGTCCAACTGCAGCCCGGCGCAAGGATAAGCACAAGTGGCGCTGGTGCTTACGGGATCTTGGCCCAGAGCATCGGTGGCGGTGGTGGTGCTGCGGGCGATTTCTCGGCCCCTAATCACTACCAGCTCGGCACCACGGGCGCCGTCATGGCCAACTCCGGCAGCGGTGGCGCCGTGTCAATCGCGAGACGCTTC
>JBJMPB010000155.1:0-4564 GCA_045803455.1 Gemmatimonadales bacterium
GAGCTCGTCCTACGAAGCGTCGGTGGCTGATGAAGCGGCGGAGTCAGAGGACCCGGAAGTTGCCCCGGTCCCGCTCGGAAACATCGTGCGTTACCAGCGTGACCGAGTGCATCCCGAGAGTCTTCCACTCGAGACCGCGGACATTCTGAAGAAGATCATCGAAGGTGAAGCCGCCGAGGTGGTGGACCGGGCATTGGCGGACCTGCTGGGGCTGGACGGAGGGGAAGAAAAAGCGTAAGCGGCGCTTTTGCACCTACGGCGTAAGCGGCTCCTTCGGCGGCGGCGCGGTGCGCTGATTCTTCTGGAACTCCCGCTCCCGCTCCTTTCGTTCTCGCATCTCCCGTATCATGGTCTTGAACTCTTCCATGTTCTGGGCCCGCTGCGCCGCATACATCAGATCGCTGCGCAAATCCATCAGGTGATTGTAGGCCCGGTTCTGGTCGATGTTGCCGGCTGGAATCGGGAGCAGCGCGAGCACCGCGGCCGGAATCTTGAGACCGGCAATGTAGATGTTCTTTCCGTCCAGTCCGAACTTCTTTCCCGCTATCTGAGTGGTCCAGCTCGGCATTCCCTGGTTGCGGCTGGCCGGATCGTTGGCGATCGAGTCGAGATACGCCTGAACGATGCTGGTGACGGCACTGTCGACCAGCTCCGCCCGGCTACGCGTGAGTCGCTGGGCCAGCTCTTTGGGCGGGAGCGGCAGCGGGCGTACCCACAGCCTGCCCTGCGCCAGGCCGGGGGCTATGCGCCCTAGCGGATCCACTACCGTCTGACGTGGCTCAGGTTGCGCCCGTGGCGCACTGCCGGTATCGGCAGCGGGCGGTTCAGGCGGCTTCGCCGGCAATGCGGCCACCGCCTTGCGAGGAGGAGTCGGCAGCACCGGCCGCGACAGGCGATTGCCCCGGGCACGCTCGCCTTCGGCCGGCGCACGACCGCTCCGGTTCGCTTGAGCCTCGGGCGGTTGATAGCGCATCGGCACGTCCTCGCGTCCTTCAGAAGGCGGCGAGAGCACGATCAGCTGTTGAGGTAGCCTGGGGAAGGTAGGCCGGCGACCGCTTACCGAGGTGAACAGGAAGAGGCTGTGCACCAGCACGCTTGCTCCGATGGCAATCCAGGGCCAGGGCCTGCGTCGGGGAAGCCGGACATCAAACGGAGGTCGCAACCGGCCCTCGACGGAGCTCTCTCAACGCCTCGCCCAACCGGACGGCGGCGGCCTCGAGCCGATCGGATCCGACCGTCAGCGCGATCCGAAAGAATCCTTCACCGGCAGGCCCAAAGGCGCTGCCCGGCAGCACCACCACTCCATTCTGCTCCAGGGCGCGCTTGGCAAAAGAAGCGGAGCTGGTGCCCGCGGGGAGCGGAATCCAGAGATACATGGCGGCCTTCGGCGGCTCGACCGTGAAGCCCGCCCGCGTCAAGGCCGCTACCGCCGCGTCCCGGCGTCTCTGCAGCTCGGTGCGGATAGGCTCGACCAATTCCTCACTGTGCTCCAGGGCCGCGGCTCCAGCCTTCTGCACCGCCAGGAACGGCCCTGTATCCACATACGATTTCACCCGGGTCAGGGCCCCGATCAGCTCGGCGCGCCCGGCAGCAAATCCCACGCGCCACCCGGTCATCGAATAGCTCTTGGAGAGTGAGAAGAACTCGATGGCAACATCGCGAGCTCCGGCGATTTCGAAGATGCTCGGCGCGCGGTAGCCGTCGAAGGTGAGCTCACAGTAGGCGTTGTCGTACGCCAGCAGGATCCCATGGCGGCGGC
Source organism: Gemmatimonadales bacterium (assembly GCA_045803455.1). GTDB lineage: Bacteria > Gemmatimonadota > Gemmatimonadetes > Gemmatimonadales > GWC2-71-9 > CAVVWJ01. Next base: position 1,760 of record JBJMPB010000155.1, read on the forward strand.
AGACCGCAACGGTTCGCTCGAGATACTCCACCGGTGCGATGGCCGCTGTCGGATTATTGGGGTAATTGACGAAGACGATCTTGGCTCGCCGCAGAGTGTCTCCGGGCAGCTGATCCAGCTCCAGCAGAAACCCGTTCTCCGGCAGCAGCGGGGCGATGTACGGGTCGGAGCCGGAGAGAAGCGCGCCGCCGAGATACGCCTGGTACCCCGGTTCGGGCACGATGGCGACGTCGCCCGGATTGATCACCGCCAGCGGCAGGTGCGACAGCCCTTCCTTGGAACCGATGAGGGGCAGGACCTCGGTGAATGGATCGAACCGCTGACGGAACCGACGCTCGATCCAGCGGGAGGCCGCCTGGCGGAACTCTGGGAGTCCCTGCTGAAACCCGTATTTGCTCAGCATCGGGTTTCGGAGAGCCTCCGTCATCGTCTCGATGGCGACCTCCGGCGGAGGCGTGTCGTTGTCACCTGCACCCAGATCGATCACATCCACCCCGGCCTCGATGAGCCGGCGCTTGATAGTGGGAATTTCCGCCAGGGGATAGCCGGGAAGACGCTGCAGCCGCTGACTGAAACCGATCATTGATTATCCTGCCGAACCGGGTTCGAGATGATACCCACCCCACTGATCTCTACTTCCACTACGTCCCGGTCCTTCAAGGGACCGGTTCCGGCGGGGGTACCGGTGGCGATGAGATCGCCCGGCTCGAGGGTCATGACCCCGCTGAGAAACGACACGAGCTCAGGGATGGAAAAGTGCATGTCAGTTGCCCTTGCGCGCTGTCGCTCCACTCCATTCACCCGGCAACGAAGCTCCAGGTTGCGCCAGTCCAGCCCGCCAGCAACCCGGGGGCCCGCCGGGCAAAAGGTGTCGAACCCCTTGGCCCTGCCCCACTGGCCGTCGATCTTCTGCAGATCCCGGCAGGTCACATCGTTCACGCAAACGTAGCCTTCAATGCCCCGTTCGGCGGCCGCGGGATCGGCATTCCGAAGCCGGCGGGCAATTACCACACCGATCTCGGCCTCGAACTCCACTCGTTGACAGATCGAGGGGAGCACAATCGATTCGCCCGTTCCGATGAGCGAGCTGGGCGGCTTGAAGAACACGATGGGGACCTGAGGCAGCTCGTTTCCCAGCTCACGGGCATGCTCGACGTAGTTCCGGCCGATACCGATGATCTTCGAGGGCCGAAGCGGCATCATACGATGGCGCCCCCTCGCTCGAGGGCTCGGGGCGGGCTCTGCCGGGCAAAGAAGTCCTCACATTTCGTCCGCACCTGAGACCAGCTGCCCACGATGCGATCTGCCCTGGGCAGGCCGCTCAGCAGGAGATGTCCGTACCGCTTGGTGACGACTCGGCTATCCAGCAGGACCACAATCCCGGTGTCCTGGCTGCTGCGGATCAATCGGCCGAACCCTTGCTTCAGCTTGAGCGCGGCGTGGGGTAACAGATAGTGCATGAATCCATCCAGACCCTCTTCCGCCAGACGCTCGAGCCGGGCCGCAGTGATCGGCTCCGACGGCACCTTGAAAGGTAGTTTGTTCAAAATGAGGGCTCGGAGCGCCCGCCCCGGCACATCCACTCCCTCCCAAAAGGAATCGGTGCCGAGAAGGATTGCGTTCTCCGCATCGCGGAATCGCTGCAGCAGCACATCGCGGGGGGCCTCGCCCTGAACCAGCAGAGGCCAGCGGGTAGCCACGCCTCCACCCCTGAGCTCCTGCGCGGCCCGCCGGAGGGCACTGTGGCTGGTAAACAGCACGAACATTCCACCATCCGAAGCGTAGGCCAGATCATTGACCACCTGGACCACTGCGGCGCCATGTCCCGGCTCGTCTGCCCGCGGCTCGGGCAGATCGTTGGGCACCCCGAACACCCACTGAGATCCATAGTCGAATGGCGACGGCAGTATCTCCCTCACTCGTACCGGTGAGAACTCACCGCTCAGCCCCAGGCGGGACTCGAGAAAATCGAAGTCCCCGGCAGCGGCAAGCGTTGCGCTGGTGAGCACTACCGTATCCAGACGATCGAACAGCAGTTGCCGCAGCAATGGGGCCAGGTCGAGCGGAACCACCGAAAGGTTGACCTGCTGCCCGCGTGCGCTGCGCTCCATCCACCGGACGCTGGGCGGCCCTCCGGGTACGGGACGCAATGCGCGATTCAGGCCGTCGGACATAGTCTCCAGCCGGCGCATCACTCCGCGCAGCTCCTGAAGCAGCTGTTCCCGCCGCTCGGTCTCCTCCGCCTGACTCAGCCGGTCGGCGATGATCTCCACCGTTTCCCTGAGCGCGCGAAACGCTCCGAGCGTGGCATCGAGATCAAAGCCCAGACCCTGGTTCCAGAGGGGATCCGCCGCAAAACTGTCCTCCAGCCGGAACTGGCCCCCCGGAACATCCTCCAGCCGCTCGAGCAGCCGGAGGAACAGCGCCTCACTCGCCCGGCGTGCATCGGCGATGGCCGGCAGCAAACGTTGTTGCAGCAGATCCAGGCTCGCCCGGCTCATGAGATCGGAGTGGCTCTGCAGCTCGTACGAGAGAGTGGGGGCCAGGCCGCGCCCGTTGCGCTCGAACCGGCCCAGCAGCCGGCGCACCGCACGACTGCTCACCTGAATGCCGAGGTGATTGGCGGCGATGTCTTCCAGATGATGCGCCTCGTCCAGAATCAGCCGTTTGTAGGGAGGCAGCACCGCCGCCTCCTGCCAGTAGTCGGCCGCCAGGCGCACCGACAGATCGGCCGCGAGCAGATGGTGGTTGACTACCACCACATCGGCTTCATCTGCGCGCCGCCGAGCCCGGAAGAGAAAGCAG
>JBJMPB010000180.1:0-10537 GCA_045803455.1 Gemmatimonadales bacterium
CGCCCTGAGGCCATCATCAACGCGGTGGCCAAGAAGGAGGTCGACGTGGCGATCGTCTGGGGACCGCAGGCCGGGTACTTCGTCAAGAAGTCTCCAGTACCGTTGGTGCTGACGCCGCTGGCAACCGAAGTCGATACGGCAACCGGCTATCCCATGAGCTACAACATCGGGATGGCAGTGCGACGCCGGGACCACGAGTTCCGGGACAGCCTGCAGACCCTCCTGGACCGCAAACATTCCGAGATTCTGGGCATTCTCAAGGAGTACGGAGTCCCCGCCTTTCCGGTGAAGGAGGAGAAGGGGGAGAAGGGGGATGACGACGATGGTCCCAAGACCTCGGCTCCGCCATCGGACTCGACTCGCGCTTCGAAGCAGTAGCGGCCCACTCCCCTCTGAAAGGACCGAATTCTCCAGCATGGCCAGACGCCACGTAATCCTCGGCATCGTCGTCACGCTCTGTGCTGTTACCTCGAAGCTTCAGGCCCAGGAGCTTCGGGATCAGTACCATCAAGCGCCCAGAGACACCGTCCCTCAGGAGGTCTACGACGGGTGGAAGCAGTTCAACCTCAACTGCGCCCGCTGTCATGGGGAAGACGTTCAGGGTACTACGATTGCGCCCCACCTGATCCTGTCGCTCAAACCCGATGGTCCGATCAACACCAAGGAACTGTTCATTCAGACGGTCTGCGCCGGACGGCCGGCCAAGGGAATGCCTTCCTGGTGTGCGCTGGGAATGGAGCTTCCCACCATAGAGAAGATCTACGGCTATGTCAAAGGCCGTAGCGACGCCAAGATCGGCCCCGGCCGACCGGCGGTGAAGACCGGGACGTAGCGATGACCCGTGGCATGACCGGTTCCGGTCGCCTGGTAGTACTTAGTCTCGCCACAATCTGCTCTCCCTGCTTGGCGAGGGCTCAGGAACGGCCGGAACCGCTGACATCATATCCGGTCGCCTTCTATGGCAAGGGCGCCAATTCGCTGGAAAAGGACGATCCGCAGGTCGCCGCCATGACCGACAGCATTCTCCGCTCCGATCTTCAGGCCTCGGGACGCTTCCGGCTGATTCCTCCAGAGCAACTATCTCGCGCACTCTCCGACACGGTCAGGTCCGGAGCGGAGTGCGTCAGCCTCGAATGTCGTCGAGCGGTCAGCCGCAAATTGGGAGCCGAGTGGATGGTGACCACGAAGCTCAGCAAAACCAGCAATCTGATCTGGTATCTCTCCGGTCAGTTGAGTGACGTCCGGAGCGGACGCCGGCTCCTGGATGATGAGTTCGAGCTGAAGGGGATTGCGGAGGATATTGCCAAGGGCGGAGCGCACTCGTTGGCCCGCCGCATTGTCGCTGCGGTCGAGAAGACCGCTTCACCTCAACCGACGGGAACCCGACTCGATTCCGAGACGGTCAGGTCCAGGCTTGCGGCGGCCACCGACAGCAACCCACCCGATCTCAGCAAGAGCGACCTCAGTGGTCTGGACCTGAGAGGTGTCGATTTCAAGCGGGCCAACTTGAGCGGCGCTCGGCTGGTGGGGACCAAGCTGGCCGGAGCAAACCTGTTCACCGTCGACCTCACCGACGCCGTCCTGACCAATGCCGATTTGACCCGGGCCAACCTCGATGGAACGGTGCTGCGCAGAGCCAACTTCCAGGGCGCAGATCTGGAGGGAGCCAGCATGTTCGCCACGATTGTGGAGTCAGCCGATCTGGCCAACGCCAACCTCTCCGGCGCCCGGATCATCGGCTACCTCCGGGGCGCCAAGTTAGGAGGCGCGAGCCTCCGCCACGCCAATGCCGGGGCTGATCCAGGCAACCAGTCCATGGGTGTCATGCGAGCCACCTTCGTGGGGGCCGACCTGAGTGGGGCGGATCTGTCTGACGCCAATCTGTTCAAGGCCGACCTGTCGCATGCCAACCTGACGAACGCCAAGCTGGTCCGAACCAATCTCATGAACGCGGACCTGATCCAGGCTGATCTAACCCGATCCGATCTGACCGGGGCCAAGCTGGCCAAAGCGAACATCGACGAGGCCGATTTTAGCCAGGCGGTAGGGGTCGATCGAATCGAGGGACTGGATCAGGCCCGCAACCGGGAAAAGGCAAAATTTGATGCCAAATGACACCAGCAGAGCGAAGCTTCTCCTGACAGCCGTCGGCGTCGCTGCAGTCCTTAGCGGATGCAGGGAACAGCCGGCCCTCGGCGGAAGGGCCGATACGACAGCAGAGACCTCGTCGTCCACTGGGTCCGCCGGAGATCTGGCCTACGTCACCAATGAGGATTCCCAGAATCTGACCGTGATCGACACCCGTACTGATAGTGTGGTGGCAACCATTGCGGTCGGCACTCGGCCTCGCGGCGTCAAAGTGAGCCCTGAAGGAAAGACGGTGTACGTTGCGCTCAGTGGATCTCCCAAGTGTCCTCCCAGCATGCCGGACGAGGAATGCGAAAAGCTGAAGTCGGACAAGACCAAGGACGGCATCGCAGTAGTCGATGTGGCGGCCCGCCGGGTTACCCGGGTTCTGCCGGGTGGCTCCGATCCCGAACAGTTCGACATCAGCGCCGACGGCAAACGGCTCTATATCTCGAATGAAGATGCCGGTACCGCATCGATAGTGAATGTCGAGAAGGGCACCATAGAAAGCACGGTAAAGGTGGGGGCTGAGCCCGAGGGCGTTCGCGTCAGTCCCGATGGTAAGCTGGTGTACGTGACGGCCGAGAGCGACACCTCGATCCGGGTTCTGGACGCTCAAACCGGTGCCGCCAAAGCGCGGATCAAGGTAGACCGGCGGCCCCGAGATGTGGCCTTCTCACCCGACGGCAAGCGGGCCTACGCCAGCGCCGAGGTGGGCGGCACGGTTTCGGTCATCGACGTTGCTAACAGTCGCGTCCTGACCACCATCAAGCTGCCTCAGGATGCCAAGCCCATGGGCGTGCGATTCTCACCCGATGGCAACAAGGTGTACGTGGCGACCGGACGAGGTGGTACGGTGCTCGTCATCGATCCAGCAACCAATCAAATCACCGGCTCGGTCAAGGTCGGGCAGCGGCCCTGGGGTCTGGACCTCACCCGGGACGGGAAAAAGCTGTACACCGCAAACGGCCCTTCCAACGATGTGAGCGTGGTCGATACCGACAAGCTCGTGGTGATCGCCACCGTGCCGGTCGGCAAGATCCCGTGGGGCGTGGCAATCGGGCCCGCACCAGCCCGGAAATGACAGCGGGCCGCTGGGTCGCCGCGCTGGTACTGCCCCTCCTCATCGGGGCTGATGCCGCGGGGCCGGACCCCAGTGGTTTCCGCTTTGAGCTGAACGCCACCCCTGAGCTGCACCGGCTCTGGGAGACGAGCTCCGCCGAGAAGGCCGAACGGGTGGCCTGTCTCGCCGCAAACCTCGAAGGCGATACAGTGCGAATATCCCGGGTGGTGCCGCTCGACTCGGGCCGCTCCGACTCGCTCGGGATCTCAGCCGGTGAATCGCTCGATACCTGCGGTCCGCCCGAGTGGCGGGGCACCGTCCACACTCATATCGCGCTGAAGGATGGGCAGCGCCCCTACTCTCTCTTCTCGGGCGCCGACCGCGGGGTAATGATGCTGTGGTGGCGTCGGTGGAACGTGGCGGGGCTCTTTTGCCTGCTGTATAGCCCCAACGAAGTGATCTGTGAGATCGAAGGGCCGGACGGAGCAGTGATCTTCCCCCGGTCGCGCTATTGATCCCAACCCGAGGAAGAGCCCTCCTCCTCACGCTATCTCTGGCGAGTACCGGCTCCTTGCAGGCAGTCGCCCAAAATCAGTCGAAGGCAACCTTCCGATTCAGTCAGGAAGCCGGCTCCGCCCTCCAGGCCATGTGGCGGGAAAGCGTAGCGGCCAGGGAGGAGCGGGTCGCCTGTCTCGCAAGCACCATTCGGAGTGACACCGTCTTCGTAACCCGGGTCTCGGCACTCGAGCCGGAGGAAGCCGACTCGATGGGCATATCCGCCACTAAATCGGTGGAGTACTGCGGGCCGCCTACCTGGTCGGGTACCGTGCACACTCACATCGCCATGTATTCGGATAGCCTGCCATCCACCCGGTTTTCCGCGCAGGATCGAACCGCCATGCATCTCTGGTACGATCGCTGGCACAGCGATGGGGTATTCTGCCTTATCTACAGCAGCCGGGACGCCTATTGCGAGGCTGACGGTGTGGTGGGTGGAATGCGCTCGCAGCCCAAGGTGGTGGGGCAGTAGTCAGGAAAGCGGTCGGCGGGTTAGAAACGAGGTAGGCCGCCGGCGAGCCAGCCAGCCATCCAGGCCCCAGATCCGCCCCGCTCGGGCAAAGAAGAACGCCAGCATCAGGAAGAACAGCACCAGGTGGAATCCCTGCTGCCCGGGAGACATCCACTGAGTAGCCAACCCATAGTTGATCACCAGAACCAGCCCGACCACCGACGCAAGTCCTGTCAGCAGTCCCAAGGTGAGGCCGAGTCCGGCCACTGTCTCGCCCCAGGCAGTGAGCTGAGCGAAGACGCTGCTATGGGGAAGTACCGTTCCCTCGAGGAATTGCTTATAGAAGGTGAGCGGATTATCGGACGCCTGCTTGGCCACAATCTTGGGCATCACGGCCAGCCAGCGTTCACTTACGGCCGGCCACGGCACGATCCCACCCAGCAGAATGACGGTCATTTTCGTGATCAGCGACTTCACGAAGTAGAGCCCAACGACGATCCTCAACAAAGCCAGCCACTCGGCGGGGTGATCCATGGAGACCGGCGTTGATCGCTGAGCCATGCTGTGAGTCCCTGGTGAGGGTGCACGAATCCGTCCTAGCGCCTAGCTGCCCGCTAAACCTCCACCCCCAACTCCGAAAACACAAACGTCCAGCTGTCGGTCAGCTCATCGAGCACTTTAGCCAGCGGCTTGCCTGCTCCGTGTCCCGCTCGCGCTTCCAGACGGAGCAACACCGGCCGCTCAGACGACGAGGCTGCCTGCAGTCGCGCCGCCATCTTGCGGGCATGCATCGGATCGACCCGGGTATCGCTCTCCGCCGTCGCCAGCAGCACGGCGGGGTAGGCTCGGCCGTCTTCCACATGGTGATAGGGCGAGTAATCTCGCAGCCAGCGAAACTGCACCGGGTCGTCGGGAGAGCCATACTCCGGAATCCAGAGCCGGGCAATCAGAAAACGGTGATACCGAAGCATGTCCAGCAGCGGAACCTGAATCAGCACGGCGCGAAAGAGCTCGGGCCTCTGAGTCAGCACCGCTCCCATCAGCAACCCGCCGTTGGAGCCACCGGCTGCGGCGAGTCGCGCTGGCGTGGTATAACCCTCTCCGATCAGCCACTCCGCTGCGGCAATGAAATCGTCGAAGCTGTTCTGTTTCTTTCCCAGCATCCCGTTCTGGTGCCAGCTCTCGCCGTACTCCCCTCCACCCCGGATATTGGGAACGGCCAGCACGCCACCCTGCTCCAGCCATAGCAGCAGCGAACGGGAGAAGGCCGGAGTCATGCTGATGTTGAACCCGCCATAACCGGTCACATAAGCGGGATTGTCACCGGTCCGTTCGACTCCGGCCCGGTGCACCAGAAACATCGTGATGTTGGTTCCATCTCGCGACCCATAGCTCACCTGCCGGACCACGAAACGGTCCGGATCCAGATCTGCCGCCACCCGCCGCCACAGCTCTGAGGCGCGGCTCGTGAGGTCGATTCGGTAAACCGTAGGAGGTACCGTATACGAGGAGAAACCGTAGAAAAGCTCGCGTCCATCCCACTCGCCGCCGACCCCAAAGAGGCTGCCGAGCGTAGGCAACGCGATCTCGGCTGTACCTCGTCCCTCCAGATCGGTGAGGCGGAGCCGGGAGGAGGCCCGTTCGAGGTAGCTCAAGGCCAGACGTTCGGCCGTCACCGTGACCCCTTCCAGCACCGCATCAGTTGCGGGAGCCACAATTTGACGCCAGTGTGATTGGCCCGGCCGATCGGGGTCCACCAGATACAGGCGATAGGTCGGCGCATCGAGATTGGTACGAAGGAACAATCGCCCGTGGGCGATCTGGCCCTCGAAGGTGGCCGGCAGATTTTCCGCTACGGCCAGGAGGGGAGAGTTGTGAGTTAGGTCCTGCAGGTACAGATCGGTCTCGTCGAAGGTGCGGGCGACCTGTATCAGCAGCCAGCGTCCCTCGGGCGACATGCCGACCCCGGGCCAGAATTCCTTTTCCCTCGGCCGATAGATCAGCCGGTCGCCTTCGCTGTCGGTGCCCAGCCGGTGGAAATAGATGCACCGGTGATAGTGCTCTTCCCCGGCCGGAACGTCGGCGGGCGCGGGATAGCGGGTGTAGTAGAACCCGCTGTTGTCGGGGAGCCAGGCCAGGGATGCTGCTCGGGTTCGAGAGATCCGTTCGTCAAGCAGGCGTCCAGTCTCGACCTCGAGCACGTGAAGCACGCTCTGCTCCGACCCGTCCTCCGACAGACCGTAGGCCAGGAGGGTGCCATCTTCGCTGGGATAATACCAGTCCAGCGCAGTGGTTCCCGTTGCACTTAGTGCGTTGGGATCAACGGCGATCCGATCCGCGCCGTCGTACCCCGCGCGCCAGTAGAGTACCGGCTGGTTCTGCTTGCCCTCGCGCCGTTGATAGAAGTAGTGGCCACGCGCCGGAGTGGGAGCCGTGAGCACGCCAATCGTGAGCAGCTGCTCCAGCCGCGCTCGGATCCTTTCTCGTCCGGGAAAGCCGGCGAGATACGCCTCGGTGAGGGCGTTCTGTTGCTCGGTCCACCGCTGGGTCTCGGGAGATTGCCCGTTCTCCAGCCAGCGATATGCATCGGTGATTCGCTCGCCATGGAGGACATCCTCGACCGGGCGAGCAGGTGTTTCCGGATAGTCTGGGCGGGTACGGCTGGCAGGCAGTGGAGGGGACTTAGTCACCCAGGCTGATCCCGAGCTCGCGCGCGGTGGCAATGGTGTCCGAATCCAGTGGGACGTTCCGCGGCCGCCCGACTATCTCCTCCAGGGGCACCTGCTCGATCCCGACGCCCTTCAGGCCCACCATTACGCCGAAGGCTCCTTCAGCGATCGCGCGGACAGCGGCAGCACCGAAACGCAACGCCAGCAAGCGGTCGTACGTGGTGGGAGACCCGCCGCGCTGCACATGACCCAGTACTAGAGTGCGAGTCTCCTTGCCGGTGTACACCTCGATGGCCCGGGCCACCTTGCTGCCGATTCCTCCCAGGCGGTCCACCGTCCCGACACCGCGCCGCTCGACCAATTCCACGTTCCCGTCCACCGAGCGGGCGCCCTCTGCCACCACCACGATGCTGAACCGTCTTCCCTCCGCCTCACGGCTCCGGATCTTGCTGCACACCTTCTCGATATTGAAGGGGATCTCGGGAAGCAGGATCACGTCGGCGCTGCCGGACAGACCGCTGTAGAGTGCAATCCATCCGGCGTACCGGCCCATCAGCTCCACCACCATGACCCGGTCGTGGCTCTCCGCCGTCGAGTGCAGGCGGTCGATCGCCTCGGTTGCGGTGCTCACCGCGGTATCGAAGCCGAATGACCGCTGGGTGCCGCTCACGTCGTTGTCGATCGTCTTGGGAACGCAGACCACCGGCAGCCCCCGCTTCCACAGCTCGTAGGAAATCTGGAGGCTGCCGTCGCCTCCGATCGAGACCAGCGCATCGAATCCGCTGGCCTGAAACGCCGCGATCAGATCGTTGGACCGATCGATCTCCTGTTCGTTTCCCTCGGCGTCGCGACTGATGTAGCGAAATGGATTGCCGCGGTTGGTGGTACCCAGAATGGTGCCGCCGAGATGGGTGATGCCGCGAACCTGGGGTGGGCCGAGCGGGACAACACCGTCAAAGCTGATGAGACCCTCGAATCCCCGCTGAATGCCGTAGCAATGCCATCCGCGGTGATGCGCCGACAGGACGACGGCGCGAATGACCGCGTTCAGCCCGGGGGCGTCACCGCCTCCGGTGGAGATGGCAATGCGCATCGGTCACTTTTCACCTCTCAGCCGCTGGACGGCCTGGACGACTTCACCAGGTGCAGCGTGGCGGCGAGTGGCCTTCTTGGAGAAAACCAACTGTCCGTCGACTGTCACTTCGAACAATCCGCCGGAAGACTGAACCAGGCGGACCTGCGCGTCGGGGAAGTTCTGCCTCAACTCAGCCGCCAAACTGGCAGCTCTGGGCTCGTAGTTTCAAACCACGCAGTACTGAATGGTCACATTCATTGCAGCTGGGCCTTGGCATGGAGACACGTACCGCCGGGGGCGAATCGTAGTTGCGCCGTGAGAAGATGCCAAGGGGACAGAGCGGCTGTGACGAAGCTCCTTGTCAGCCCTCCCCGGGACGTATCTATTGGAGCCATGCTCACCTACCATAGGGCCGCTGAGCCCCTCTCTCGACGGCTGCTGCCGGCAATAATCGCGTTGTCTGCTCTGATATGTGTCGCATCCAGGCTGCAGGCGCAGGAGCGCAGGTATCTCTTCGAAGTGGGCGGTGCCGCGTCGTTCCAGTCCTACAGTAACGACACCGGTCTGGAGACCTCGTTTGGCGGGCTGGGCAGGTTCGGCATCTGGCTGCCGCTCAACTTTTCGGCGGAGGTGGAAGGATCTCTGGCCAAGACGAATGACGTTAGCGTAAAGGTCGGCACCGCTTCCCTGCTGTACAACCTGCTGCTGGGGTCGAGCACCTGGGGGTACCTCAAGGCCGGGATCGGGGGCACCAAGTACGGTCCCGGCGGCGCTGAGTGCCAAGGCAAGATCTGTGGCACCACAACCACCTTCGCGGCCGGCGCAGGAGTCAGGTTCCCCCTCAGCTCGATGGTCCTCCTTCGGGCAGAGGCGGCGGTCAATCCCAATAAGGCCACCACGGTTAGAGTCGTACCCGGTTCAACGCCGCCCGATACCGTTCGTGAAAAGGTAAACTTTTCCAATCTGGGCCTGAACGTGGGCCTCAGCTTCATGCTGGGCAGCAAGCCCATCCCCGACAGCGATGGAGACGGAGTTCTCAATAACCGCGATCGCTGCGCCGAGACCCCCGCGGGCGCACAGGTCGACGAGTTTGGCTGTCCGGCGGACAACGACGGAGACGGCGTTCCCAATGGAATCGACCGGTGTGCCAGCACGCCTCCGGGGGCAACTGTCGACGCGGCCGGTTGTACTCGCGACAGCGATGGCGACAACATCGCCGATGGTATCGATAAATGTCCCGACACCCCAGCCGGCGTGCTGGTGGACGCCACCGGCTGTCCCCGGGACAACGATGGGGACGGGATTGCCGACGGCCTGGACCGCTGCTCGGCTACCCCAAAGGGAGCCACGGTGGATGCCCTGGGCTGCCCCGGCGATGAGGACGCCGATGGAGTGCTGGACGGCCTGGACCGCTGCCCCCGTACCCCGATTGGCGCTACCGTGAACTCGCGTGGCTGTGTGGCCGGCCAACAGCCGAGGATGCAGTCCAATGCTGCGCCGCCGGATACCTCGGCAGCCGCGCCGCCGGCGGCCCGGGAGGCACCTGCGCCCGGTCCTTCGGCCGCGGCAGCTCCCTTTGTTTTGGAGGGTGTAAGCTTCGGATCGGGCAGTGCCCGGCTCGAGCCGGGCTCCTACGTGCAGCTGGACTCCATCGCCAAGGTGCTGCAATCGAACCCGAAGCTCCGGGTGGAGATCGGTGGACACACAGACAATGCGGGAACTCCGGCGGACAATCAACATCTCTCCACCCTCAGAGCGGAGGCTGTCCGCAACTACCTGGTGGCCAAGGGTGTGCCATTCCAGCAGATGGTTGCCAGGGGTTATGGGGCCACCATACCCCGCACCCCAGACACCACACCCCAGGGCCGCGCTGCCAACCGCCGAGTCGAGATCAAGCCGCTGCCGCCGGAACCCTGACCTGCCCTGCTTGACCAATGCCAATGCGCGCGTATGCTAAATCGGAGTCTGACCTCCCCCTGAGGAAACCGATCATGAAACCCCAGTTCGTTCTGGCGTTGATTGCCACTTCTATCCTGGGCGGAGCTCCGCTCGCTGCCCAGAGTACCCCGGAAAACAACAGCACCCCCAAGAACCCTCCGGCGGGCGCTTCCTCCGCTGCTCCGAGCGCCGAGCTGATCGCCCAGGGAGACAAGATCTTTCACGGAGCGGGCAACTGTTACGCCTGCCACGGAACCAACGCGCAGGGCTCGGTAGGTCCTAACCTCACCGATGCCGAATGGATCCATAGCAAGGGCAGCTACGAAGAGATCGTAGCCCAGGTGACCAAGGGTGTTCCGAAAGAGGAATCCAAGAGCGGCATCGTGATGCCACCGCGCGGAGGCAGCACCATCAGCGATGATGAAGTGAAGGCGGTGGCAGCCTACGTCTACTCACTGAGCCACAAGTAGCTCAGTTCAGAGGTGTCCCTGGAGGGCGCCCAGCGAGTACCAGAGGCCAAACACCACGCCGACGCACCCGAGCAGGGGAATCAACTCCGGGAACCGTCGGCGTAGCGGGCCTTGGGCCAGAGTATAGGCGACGACCACCGAGATCAGCGACATCGACACGGCGGTCGCCGCCGCAAACACCACCAG
>JBJMPB010000186.1:0-4264 GCA_045803455.1 Gemmatimonadales bacterium
TCGATCTGCACCCAGCAGGGCACCACGACCGAGCTGAACCTCGCCGACTACTTCCGTGGCAACAACATGAAGTACGAAGTGGTGGCCTTCGCGACCTCGGACGAAACGTTCAAGGCCTACGATTCCGGCCGCTGCGACGCCTACACCACGGACGCCTCCGGCCTCTACGCCGAGCGCCTGCGCGCTTCGGCTCCGGACGATCATATCGTTCTGCCCGAGATCATCTCCAAGGAGCCGCTTGGACCGGCAGTCCGCCACGGCGACAACCAGTGGGGCGATATCGTCCGCTGGACCCACAATGCCATGCTGAACGCTGAAGAACTCGGCGTGACCAAGGCGAATGCCGACCAGATGAAGACGTCCGAGAACCCGGAGATCAAGCGTCTGCTCGGCACCGAGGGCAAGTTCGGTGAGGCCATCGGCCTGACCAACGACTGGGCCGTCCGCATCATCAAGCATGTGGGCAACTACGGGGAGAGCTTTGACCGGAATGTCGGCGAAGGCTCCCGGTTGAAGATCAAGCGCGGCCAGAACGCGCTCTGGAGCAAGGGAGGGCTCCAGTACGGCATCCCGGTCCGTTGAGGAGAGCATCGGAGCGCGGGCTGGTCCGCTAGTCCGAGTAGCCGCAAGCACCTTGGAGCATGCCCATCACTTGAAGAAGGAATGCCTCTTCACGCAGCCCCCTGGTCCGGAGATAGAGGGCCTGGGTGCCGTAGGCGTCCACCTCCAGCACTCCTGGGCATGAGGCGTGCTCATGTGCACGGCTCGTGAACTGCTGTGCATGCACCAGTTCGTGAACGAGATAGCTGCGTGCGAGCGGCGTGACGGGATCGAGATCGTCTGCAAGCAGGATCTCGTGCGTTGCTGGAATGTAGACAGCAGCCACGGTCTCGCGGTGGTTTCCGCCAATGGCCACCGGGAAAACGAGCCCGTTCAGGCGCTCCTTTCTGGCCAAGCGCACGCAGGCCATTGGGGCCGGGGTGCCCGTCTCCTCCGTCACGAAGGCTCGTGCCTCGGCGATCCAGTCGCTCTCAAGGCATCCGTCGGATCCGTCCGCGCGGGCCGGCGCAGGGCCGATGGCGGCCAACAGCAAGGCGAGGTCGCAGGCGACCAGGGCAATCACATGGGCTAGACGGGATACATCCCATGGAGCCTTGCTCGTGCTGTGATGACCGACCCGGCATTGGAGCGAGCGAGCTTCCCTCATGGATCAATCCTCCCGCGTGCGGTGCTTGCGGGAGTTGGGCTGACGGAGCGTTAGGGGAGCGTTAGAGTCTCGGACGAGAAGTCGGGGTCATGGGCTTTGTGCTGGATTCAGGTGGGGCTCCCTGTGGGAACGCGTCCAACAAAACGTCTGACGCCCTAGGTGGGTGCCTCCCGCCGTTTCACGTATCCTGACGCGGTGCTAGACTGGTCCTGCTGCGACAGCGTCCGAGGCGTCCATGATGGAACTCGAGATCGCACTGATCGGCGGGCTTCGCCTGCGGCATCCCGACCGCGGACCCATCGAGCTCGCGGGCGAGAAGGGGCCCCAGCTCCTCGCACGTCTGGCGTGCGCTCCCGGCACGAGGCATCGGCGCGACACTCTCCAGGCGTTGCTGTGGCCGGACTCCGACCTGCCGCACGCCCAAGGCAACCTGCGCTTCGTCCTGCATCAGCTCAGAAAGATCCTTGGCGGAAGCGAGGGGCCGCTCCGCAGCGACAGCCGATTAGTCTGGCTCGACCCGGATCGCGTGGCCGTCGATGTGGTGCGCTTTGAGGCTCTCGCGGCTGAAGGAACACTCGGTGCGCTCACCGCAGCCTGCGATCTGTACCGCGGCGACCTCCTGTCGGATGTCGGCGATCTCAGCCGCGAGTACGAGGACTGGCTGCTGCCCGAGCGGGAACGCTTGCGCGACTTAGCCCGATCCGCCTTCTGGAACCTGTTCTCGCTCCGGCTATGGCGTGGTGAGGTGACGGAGGCCAAGGCCTGTGCCCAGCGCTATCTCGGGATCGATCCCTATTGCGAGCGCAT
Organism: Gemmatimonadales bacterium; assembly: GCA_045803455.1. Lineage (GTDB taxonomy): Bacteria > Gemmatimonadota > Gemmatimonadetes > Gemmatimonadales > GWC2-71-9 > CAVVWJ01. The sequence goes on from JBJMPB010000186.1 coordinate 2,015, forward strand.
GCACGCGGCGCTGATGCGACTGCATCTGACGCAGGGCGAGCGTGCGCTCGCGGCCGGGCGCTATGGTGAGCTCCGTGCCCGCCTGGCACGGGATCTCCAGATCAAGCCGGGCGCCGAGGTCGAGCAACTCGCCCGGGCCGTCAGTCAGACCAGTGGGCGCCCTGCCCCGGAGCCGTTCAATGCCGCCCGGGTTCTGGGCCGCAGCGATGTGTCCTCGGAGAGTAAGCCTCTTGTGGCCGTTCTCCCCTTCCGGGACCTCTCCGAGGACCGGACGCTGGTCAGCCTGCCAGCGGCCCTCACCGAGGACGTCATCGCCGACCTGGCGCGCTTCCGGCGGCTTGGTGTTCTGGCCCGGCACACGTCCTTCGCACTCGGTCGCGAGCCCGATCCCGAGGCCCGGCTGCGCCAGCTCGGCGCCCGTTACACGGTCGAGGGAAGCGTCCGGCGCACCGGCAACCGATTGAGTGTAACGGCTCGTCTTATCGACAACACCTCACAGCGGCAGCTCTGGGGCGAACACTACCAGGGTGACTGGGAGGAATTGCCCTCGTTCCAGGAAGAGGCGGCTATGGCCATCGTGGCCACCATCCCGGCGCAGGTCGAGCAGGCGGAGCTGGAGCGGATACGCCACCGGGAGATCCCCTCGCTGAGCGCGTATGAGCATTGCCTGCGCGGCCGCGAGCACCAGCGCTCGATCGCCCACGCGTCGCATGCCAAAGCGCTCGAGCATTTCAGCCGCGCGCTGGAGCAAGATCCGACCTCGGCGGCCGCTCATTGCGGGCTCGCCGTGTGCTACGTCTCGGCCGGCGGCATCACGCCTGGGGAAGAAGATCGCCGGCGGGAACGGGCGATCAGCCATGCGCAGCAGGCGATTGCCCTCGATCCCCTGGATCCTCAGGGACATTGGCTGCTCGGCATGCTGCTCCAGATGCGGCGCGACTTCGCCGGCGCCCGCTTTCACCTGGATCGTGCCATGACGCTCAGCCCCGGCGATGTCGAGACGCTCGGCTATACAGGGCTGGAATATGCCTATGCGGGTGAGCCCGAGCGCGGTATCGGGCAGGCGGAGCAAGCCATCCGCCTAAACCCATACTTTCCGCCGGTCTCGGCCGAGCAGATCGGCAAAGCGTGCTTCATCGGCCGTCGGTACGAGCAGGCGCTGTTCTGGCTCAGGCAGACGCCGGACCGGATCACCACCAACCGCGGCTGGCTTGCCGCAGCGGCGGCTTACGCAGGACGCCCGGAGGAAGCGGCCATGCATGCCAGGCTGATGCGTGCGACGCTGCAACACCGTCTCGGCGACGAGGAACTGCGGGCCGTTGGCGGACCGATCGCGTGGCTCCGGTTACCGGCCCGGTTCCAGCATGCGGCCGACCTGAAGCACTACGAGCGGGGTTTGGCCATGGCTGGCCTCGACTAGGGATTTCGGCGAGGAGGCATGCAAAACCGCACCCGAGAGGATCGAACCCTCCTGCCTGCATGGAAATCCGTCTGCGGGTTCCTTTTTCAGGTGTATAATCGATACCCTGACCCGGGATCCCATCGGGTCTTCGGGTCGCACGGCGCAGGAGGATGCCATGCGGACCAACGTCGAACTGATCCAGATGCTTTACGCGGCCTTCCGCGACGGGCGGATCGACACCATCCTGGAGCACTGCTCGGACACGATCGCCTGGGACTGCGTTGGCAATCCCGACTGGGTGCCCCTGGCTGGAATCCGCACCGGCAAGGATGCCGTCCAGCGCTTCTTTGAGGAGCTGGCCCGCGGCTACACGTTCGAGGAGTTCGCGCCGGAGCGCTTTCATGAAGCGGGGGATCATGTGTTCTGCTTCGGCCACGAACGGGCGATCGCAACCGCAACAGGACAGACCATCGACATCCGCTTCCTGCATGCCTTCCGGATCGAGAGCGGCAAGGTGGTCGGGTTCACCCAGTTCTCGGATACGGCAGCGGTTGCCGTCGGGAGCGGAACCCTGCGTGTAGCCGGAGAGAAGACCAAGGCGGCCTAGCACGTCGGGCCGATGAAGCCACTTCCATGGTGACAGGACGAATCCGACATTGGGAGATAGCGTCATGATCAACGCTCTCGCATCACTTGCCGTCGGCCTGACGGCAAGCCTGCTCGCAACGGCCGCCTCGGCCCAGGCGACACTGAACAGCGTGAAGCAGAAAGGGGTCCTGACCTGCGGCTCGAACCGGGGCGCCACCGGCTTCGGGGTGCCGGATGCGCAGGGCAATTGGACCGGCCTT
>JBJMPB010000192.1:0-5110 GCA_045803455.1 Gemmatimonadales bacterium
TACGAGAGGATCTCCCGATGTGAGATGGTGTAGCCCAGTGCAATCGAGCGGAGTGGTCCAATGGCGTATGCCAGCGAGGCCTCGAGTCCCCCGGCCCGGGAGCGGTCGCGCAGGTCGTTCCGGTACTCGACGTACGGTCCCAGCGCGAGCGAGAGCCGGCGGTTGCCGATATAGGGCTGAAACAGCGTCGCCGAGGCCCGGTAGAGCTGCTGGGCCGGCTCCTCGAAGGAGAGGGCCCCGGTCTGTGCGGTGCCGGTCAGTGTGAGTGTGCGAACTCGGTGCATGAAGCTCCGGTGAGTCCAGTTGATCTCACCGGTGACTCCTCCAGCCGAGGCGAGACCAGCCTCCCCCCGAATCAGCCGCGGCTGGTTCATGGTGACGTCGAGGTGCACCACCACGCTGGAATCGTCGGCACTCTTCCGCGGCACGTCGAACAGGGCCAGGCGGACGAGATCGAGCTGCACCAGCTGCTGCCGGCCCTTCTCCAATTCGTCCAGGTCGTACCAGTCGCCCGGCTTCACCGTGAGCTGCCGGGTGATCTGGTGCGCCGGAATATTCCCGTTGCCGCTTACCACGATCTCCCGGATCCGGGCGCGCATTCCAGGGCGCACCAGAACGGTGACGTCCGCCCGGTTGGCGGCACTGTCGGCCACGGCACGGGCAGCGGCTGCCGCGAAGGGGTAGCCCCGATCGCGAAACCAGCGCGTGGTGCTGTCGGCCAGCGCCCGCTGTTCCTCCTGGCCGAAGCGGCCGGCGTTCCGCTGCTCTCCTTTCACGAAGCTGTCCCACTCCGGGGCGAGCTCCGGCGCAAATTTGAGAGTGCCGCTGTCGCCCACGAACCGGACCGAGTGCAGCAGCAGGGGCGGCCCCTCGGTGATCACGTACGTCACCCGAATCAGATCCGACTTGGCGTCGTAGCGTGCCTCGCGGCCGATGTCGGCCTTGGGGAACCCGGACCGGGAGTAGTGCTTGCGCAGCCGCACCACGTCCCGTTGCATCTCCAGTGGGTCGAAGGGATGAGAACCGACCTTCGGCACGAACGGCAGAAATCCGAGGGCCCGCCGAACCCCCACCATTCCACCCTGCCCGCTGAGGGCGACCTTCGTCCGGATCTCTTCCTCCGGGAGAGTGTGCTTCCCCTTGAACCGGAACTCGACCGACTTCACCTGAGTTTTCGGACCGACTCGGCTCAGCGGGTCCTGGGCCTGGAGCGAGGTCGCCGCCGTGGCCAGCAGGCACAACGCGGTTGCCCACCGCTCAATACGCATAGCGGCTCCGCAGCGTGAAACTGGGCGGCACGTTGCCGGCTTCGACCTTAGCGCGGAGCCAGCGCTGCAGCGCGTACTCCATTTCGAAGCTCGGTCCGAGATTGTATCCCGGCGTCTGCTGCGCTGCTGTCTCCAGCTGGATCGGGAGATTCATGCTGAGAAACAGGCTGGAGCCGACGTAGCGTCCGGCGGTCAGCGTCAGCCCGCGAACACCCTCGGGCTTGATCTGGAAGACGTCGAGTCCCAGCTGCTTCTCCGCCGTGGTGGACAGGCTCTGGGTGAGTGTTCCCAACGCGACCGACGCCCCCATCTCTCCCGTGCTCGTTCCGCTGCCGGAGCCCTGTGCCAGCGGATTATCCGACGACGGGCGGCCGGTCACGATGTAGGAGAGAATGTCGTCCTGGCTCATGTCGGGCGCGCTGGTAAACTCGAGCGCCAGACTGTCCAGGTGACCCTTGGCCGCAACGTCGACCACGACTCCTTCCTCGTCCGGTCCACCCTGGGTCGGCACCTGATACTCCGCGGTGACGTCCAGCGTGGTGGAATCGACTGGTCCATTGAGCCGGATGTCACCGCCGCTGAGCCGGAACTCGCGTCCGTACACATCCAGGGTTCCGCGGCCCGGTACCGGCTCGACCTTTCCGAAGAACTGCATCGGCTGGCCGGGCTCCTGCCGCAGGCGGATCCGGCCGCTCAGCTCGATCTCAGCCTTGGGACTGGTGGTTCGGCGGAACCAGACCCGGTTGGGGAGCCGCAGATTGAGATCGAGGTGGAAGCGGTCCACCAGACCCGGGCTCTCATGGACCTGGGCCAACACCGCCGGCCCAAACTCCCGTGCCAGCTGACGCAGATCTTCCGGCGCGAGATCGACCTTCTCCACCGTAACCGCCGTTTGCGCGCCGCCCATCGTGATATCCGTCCGGCCCATGGTGAGGTTGCCGGTGAGCGACGGCTTTGCCGCGGTGCCCTGGAGCCGGAGATCGCCCGAGGCCACTGCCTGCAGGGAGGAGGAATTGGAGATCTGGAAGTCGCTCAGCTTCGCGGTGAGATCGAGTGCCGGATCGTTGAATGGCCTGAGCCGGACGCTGCCCTGCGCGGTGAGCAGCTGCTTCTTGTCGGTGCGGAGCTGGAGCTGCTCGACCCGTAGCTCATCGCCCGACAGCCGTCCGACCATGGCGCCGTCACGATAGCTCAGGCCCAGTGGCGGGAGCGCCACCGCGACACCGCTGATCTCGAGGGTGCCATCGGCGCGGGGTGCCTTGACCGGTCCGCTCACCCGCGCGTGGGCCAGCAACCTTCCGCGAAGATCTCTCGCAGCATCCGCCGGCAGGAGTGGGTTGAACACGGCGAGATCGAAGCTGTCGGCCTGCACCGCGAGCGCGAGGGTGTCGGCCCTGGCCGGCGTCACGCCTACGCTGCTTCCACTGTCGGTCGGAGTGAGTTTGAGGCGCCAGGGCAGGGTGCCGTTCACCGTGAGCCGCCCGCCTCTCACCGGCACCGTTGCGGCGTTGATCCGGAGCCCCTCCCCAGTCCAGTTGAGCTCGGTCTGCACCCGGCCGGTCTCCCGGCCGTCGCTCTGCCGGATAGCGAGCCCCAGCTTCCCCTGCAGCGTCGGATCTGTCTTGGTTCCCTGCAGGCGAAGCCATCCATCGAGCCGGCCGCCGATCGGCGCCAGCCCGAGCGAGCGGAGGGTCTCGAGATTCAGATCCGTGATATGGACACCGATGTCGCTGGAGTGCTCCGGGTCGTAGACGCCGTCGACAACGATTCGGCGTTTGCCGGATCGGAGGGCGAATCCATCTACCGCCACCCGAGGCCGGAGCTCGAGCTGGGCCGGCTGTTCCAGAGACCATGCGGTGTCGCCCTGAGTCAGATCGAGCCGCTGGAGCGTAGCGCGCATGGTGTCGGCCTGCCCCGTACCTCTCAGCGCAGTGACGATTCGAGCGCTATCGCCCAAGGCTACATCCGCATCGAGGCCGATGAGCGAATCGTAGCGCGCGACCAGGCGCGCCTCCGGAATTCTCATCTTTCCGTAAGCGGCGTCTTTCACCCGGAGCTCTCCCTGCATTCCGGAGAGATGGGTGCTGTCGATGGTGGCCGTAGCGCGGAGCGTCACCCGGTCGGCGAGGTTTCCCGCCGCCAGGATGCGATCGATCTCGCCCTGTCCGTCGAGGCGCCAGCGCCAGGCCGGTCCCGACAGGGTAAGCGCCACGCGGGCCGAATCGAGCGAGATCGAGTCGCCGATGAATCGGGCGAGTGGTGCGAGGTTGTAGGCGGTCCCCGTGATCCGTAGCGTGTCCGAGCCGGCATCTCTCCGGAGCGCGATCCTCCCGTGCCCTGCCAGTGCCAGCGCGTTGGATTGAACGAGGAAGGTGTCTACCCGGATGGCTCCGGAATCGGCCCCGAGGACCAGGTGCGCCGAGTTGATGCGAATGTCTCCGATCCCGCCGATGGCATTCACCCTGCCCTCGAGAGAGCGGAGACCCGCGCTGTCTCCCGCGGCGTTCAGAGTGAAGCGGGACTCGAGTCGCCCGTCCGCATCCGCCCGGCCGGTCCAGCGCGCCAGCCGCTCGACCCTGAGCGTGCCGGCGGTGTGCAGCTGGGTCGCCTTGCCGGTCTGTCGGCCTGTCAGCTGAGCTCCAAGCTCACCGTCTCGGCCTGCCAGCCGCAGGTCTCCCTGAAGTGAGTCACCATCCAGGTTCAGCCTGATCCGGCCTCCCTCCAGCTGCGCCTGGTTGATCCGCGATGGCAGCAGCTGCAGCGACAGATCGGCTTGCCTCGTTGCGGCCGAGTCGCCCGAGAGCTGAGCGGTGAAGCCGGCGTTGATGCTGGTGTGCAGATCGGGACGGCCCATCAGGGTGCCGAGATCGATCGAGTCGGCCTGGCCCCGCCGGATCGCGAGCGAGCGCACGCCGGCGAGCTGCTGACCATCTCCGGCCAACGCCACCCTGCCGCCATTGGTCCGAACGGAGCCGTCATAGGTGAGCCGGTCTCCGTTCAGCGTCACGTCGACCAGACCGGAGGTGACCTCGAGCTTTCCGAGCCGGGACGGTTCAACCGTGAGCCGGCCCTTCACCGATCGGCTGTTGCCCCGCACTCGGCCACTGCCGGTCGCACGCAGGGTTACCGGTCCGGCGAGATCGGGCCGACCGAGGAAGCTGCCGAGGTCCACTCGCTCGAGCGAGGCGCCGCGGAGGAGAAAAGTCTTGGTCTGAGCGAAGGGACGGGCATCGGCTTCCAGCACGATGCGTCCGCCCTCCAGCGGTCCTCCGAAAGCCAGGCGCGCTGTACCCCGAGCGAGCCGAGCTTGTCCCGACAGTTTTTCGATTCGGTGGGCGCCGTAGCGCAGCTCATCGAGATCGAGACGGAGCGAGGCGACGGCTTGATCCGGTGCCGTGCCGCATCCCCGGAGGGAGAATCGGCCCGAGAGCGGGCCCGTGGTGGTGTCTGCGCCGAGCCGGGCGAGATCCACCCGGTCGATCTTGCCATTCCGCACTTCGTAGGTCAGGGTGTCGCCCAGATGCGCGACGACGTGGGCCGTGACGGTTCCGCCACCGACGAGAAGCTCGGGTTTCAGTTGGAGCCGCCCCCGCGCGAGCGAGAACGTCGCCTGGCCGAGAGGGATCGGGTCGTCTTCCTGCGTCGCGGTGAAGGTCGCCTTGCCGGTGACCCTGGCCGTGGTGGGAGAGATCCCGGCACCTGCTAGCTGGAAACCCACCTCGAGTCCCGATGCCAGTGAGTCGCCGCTCATCTTGCGGGCGGCGGCGCTGCTGCCGGGGAGATCCGTCGCCGTTCCGCGCAGCTGATACTCGGGAATCGAATCGAAGGGACGGATCCGTCCG
>JBJMPB010000229.1:0-2699 GCA_045803455.1 Gemmatimonadales bacterium
CAGTCTCGCATTCCTGAAACGGTATGCCGAGCTGACTCAGCTTCGGGAAGGAGCGGAGGAGTCTGTGGCTCGTCGGGGATATCTGCGTGGTGACCGCGAGTGGCTCGCATCAATGGGTGGCTCAAGCGGCTACATATCGGTGCTAGTCCTGGCGCTCTATATCAATAGCGACCAGGTCATCGCGCTATACCATCGTCCATTGCTGCTCTGGTTGATCTGTCCCCTGCTCCTTCTCTGGATCAGCCGGATGTGGCTCCTGGCTCACCGGGGTCGAATCCATCAGGATCCCATCGTCGCAGCGGTCCGTGACCCCGCCAGTTATGGCATTGGAACATTGGTGGCCCTGATCATGTACGTTGCAGCCTATCCTCTCTAACTCACCGACCTTGCAAGTACACCAGTCCTGGGGACGGTACCCTCGGCCCGACCACACCCGCGTTGTCCCGGTTCTCTGGCGTTCCGACCCGCCCGCGCTGTCTGAGGTCTCCGGGAAGCTGCTGCCATTCGCCTATGGACGCAGCTACGGCGACAGCTGCCTGAATGCCGGAGGCGCCCTGCTGGATGTCTCCGGGTTGCGCAGGTTCATCAGCTTCGATGAATCTCGCGGAGTTCTGCGCTGTGAGGCCGGTGTCACGTTGGCAGAAGTTCTGGCCCTCATCGTCCCCCGGGGCTGGTTCGTTCCCGTGGTCCCCGGTACCAAGAGGGTATCGGTCGCCGGGGCAATCGCCAACGACGTTCACGGGAAAAACCACCACCGGGCCGGAACCTTCGGGGCGCATGTGACGTGCTTCGAGCTATTGCGATCCACGGGCGAGCGACTTCTTTGCTCGCCGGAGCGCAACGTGGAGTTGTTCCGAGCCACTATCGGCGGGCTGGGCCTGACTGGCCTCATCCTCTGGGCCGAGTTCCGCCTCAAGCGAATATCCGGGCCCCTGATCGGCATGGAGCGGATCCGGTTTTCCAACCTGAGCGAGTTCCTCCAGCTCTCCCGCGATGACGAGGATTACGAATACACGGTTGCCTGGATCGATTGCCTGGCACGGGGACGAGCTCTGGGCCGGGGATTGTTCCTGCGGGGTGATCATGTCGCCGGAGCAGGCCGGGGGAAGCGAGACGAGGGCCCAGCCATCAGCGTTCCAATCGATCTCCCTTCGGGCCTGATCGGCCGGGCCACCATGAGGGCCTTCAATACGTTTTACTACCACGCCCAGCTCCGAAGGAGGCAGAGCAGAACGCTTTCGTACGAGCCATTTTTCTTCCCGCTGGACGGCATCGGAGCCTGGAACAGGCTCTATGGCGGAAAGGGATTTCTTCAGTATCAATGCGTGACGGCGGGAGACTCGGAGAGCGCGATAGCGGAGCTGCTGGAGCAGGTAGCGCGCTCGGGTGAAACCCCATCGCTCGCCGTCCTCAAGAAGTTCGGCCGAATTCCCTCCCCCGGAATGCTCTCATTCCCGCGGCCAGGCATCACCCTCGCGATCGATTTCGCGATGCGGGGCTCCAGCACTCTGAACCTCCTGGAGCGACTCGATCAGATTGTTGCCCAAGCGGACGGAGCCGTCTACCCCGCCAAAGACGCGCGAATGAGTGGCCCCAGCTTTCAGCGGTTTTTCCCAAAATGGGAGTCATTCGCGTCCCAGATCGACCCCAAGTTCTCCTCCTCGTTCTGGCGCCGTGTCAGTGCCGCATGACGCGCCCGCCAGGGTGCTTATCGTGGGCGCGACGTCGGCCATCGCAGGTGAAACGGCAAAGGAGTTCGCCAAAAACGGGGCCCATCTCTTCCTGACCGGTCGGAACGCCGACCGTCTGGCCGCGATGGCAGACGACCTTCGGGTCCGGGGAGCGGCTCGGGTCGAGACAGCTATCCTGGATATGGCCGATCTTGCCACTCAGAGCCCCGCGATCGAAGCGGCCTTTGCCACCCTTGGGGAAATCGATGTGGCCCTGGTCGCGCATGGGACTCTGCCGGATCAGGAGCGTTGCCAAGAGCAGGTAGAGGAGACAATGAAAGCGCTGCAGGTCAATTTCACCGGGACCATCGCTCTGCTTACGCTGCTCGCAAATCGGCTGGAAGCTCAGCGGCACGGCTGCCTTGCTGTGATCGGCTCCGTCGCCGGCAGCCGGGGCAGGCGGACGAACTATGTCTATGGTGCAGCCAAGGGAGGAGTGGAGATCTTTCTTCAGGGTCTCCGCGGCCGTTTGTTCCAGTGCAACGTGACCGTCCTGACCGTCAAACCGGGATTCGTCGATACCCCGATGACCGCGGGAATAAAAAAGAATTTCCTCTTTGCCGATGCCGGACACATCGGGCGCGGTATCCACCGTGCAATCGTGCGGCGCAAGGACGTGGTCTACCTACCCTGGTTCTGGCGTCCGATCATGGGCGTGCTCACCAGCCTGCCGGAGATGGTGCTCAAACGGCTTCCTCTGTAGGCCTATCGCCCTGCTCACCAGCGCACAGAGAGACAGCTCAGGCCACCATCCATTTTCCGGTACTCCGACATATCGATCGGCAGGACGTCGTAGCCCAAATCGCCCAGCCGAGCCGCGGTCTTCGGAAAGCCTTTAGCGACCAGGACTGTGTCGTTGACCCGGATGCAGTTGGCCGCGTACTCCTCGTCTTGCGGCACCTCGACCACCTGCCATCCTCGAAACGCCTCGTGTCCAGCGATTCCGCGCCACGCCAACAGCCGGCGTTC
>JBJMPB010000296.1:0-10343 GCA_045803455.1 Gemmatimonadales bacterium
GAGTCTCAGTATGTGGGCGATCAGGTCGTAGACGTGGATGTTCTGGAACGGTGCGACCACGGCGCCACGGGCAAAGGCGGGACCGCGGGCAATGAAGAAGGCCCGCATCGAGGGGAGATCGGGCGGGTAGCCGTGCATTCCCTTGGGACCCGGGCCGCCGCTCCGGACGGCTATCCAGCCCTCATCGGCAACGGCGACGATCGGTTGGATCCGGGGATGCGCTCTATAATGAAGGGCGGCCGGGACCTCGGACTTCCGGTAGACCTTGAGATGGGGCGCCCCCCGGAGTTGGGCGATGATTTCCTCGCCGTCGCCTGCCTTGGGCGAGAGCGATACGAAGGGACCGTGGTCCACCAGATTGACCGCGGCGGTATCGATGAGCTGCTCCAGATGGATGACGTGATCCGGGGCCACCTCCGCCATGCCGTGGTCCGACACCACGATCAGATTCACCTTGCCGGTCAAACCCCGCTGTTCCAGTCCGTCCATCAGCGCTCCCATCGCGCTGTCCACCCGGGCGATGGCGGAATCGGTCTCCGGCGCATTGGGACCAAAGCGGTGGCCGGCGTCGTCCACATCGTTGAAGTACACGGTCACCAGCGATGGCGCCTGGGCCGCCGGCAGCGAGAGCCACTGGAGCACCTGCCAGACCCGCGCGGCGTCGGGGACGCTCGAGTCGTAGACCTTGTAGTAGGTGGGCCTGACCCGTTTGATCGGGGCCTCGGAGCCGGGCCAGAAATAGGTCGCGGCGCGCTGATTCTGCTTGACCGCGGTTACCCAGATCGGCTCGCCGCCCCACCAGCGCTGATCCTCGACGGAGCTGCGGTCCCGCAGGGAGAAGTTGCCCAGCGCCGAGTCCACCATCGTGTTGGAGACGATCCCGTGGTGCTCGGGGTAGAGCCCGGTCGCGATACTATAGAAGTTGGGAAAGGTGAGACTGGGAAACACCGGGGTCATCCATCTGGCCTGAACGCCCTGGCGGGCCAGCTCCCGCAGATGCCGGCTGGGTGGTCGGCTCAGGTAGCTGGGGTGAAATCCGTCGAGTCCGATCAGCACCACTATGGGGCCGGCGGGCGCAGCAGGGATCCCACTCGGTGTACGGCTCCCCGCCAGGACCAGCAGAGATGGAAGAAGAATCAGAGAACGGATGCGGCTGCGCATTGAGGAAGCTTAGATGAAGACGACGAAAAAGACGAAGCGGGCGACAAAGACGAAATCGGCCAAACCCGACCTTATGGTCAAACGATTCCGTTCACCGGCGGCCTGGGAGAAATGGCTGGAGAAACATCACGCATCGTCCTCCGGCGTCTGGCTGGAATTCGCCAAGAAGGAGAGCGGTCTGACCACGGTCTCCTATAAGGAAGCGCTGGAGGTGGCGCTCTGCTACGGCTGGATCGACGGGCTTGTGGCCGGGGTCGACGCCAGGGTGTACCGGCAGCGGTTCACGCCCAGGCGTGCGCGCAGCAAGTGGTCGCAGATCAATCGGGCGGCCGTCGAGCGGCTGCACGCCGCGGGGCGGCTGGCGCCGGCGGGAGTACGACAGATGGAGGAAGCGCAACAGGACGGCCGCTGGGACGCGGCGTACCCGTCGCCCAGCCAGATGCGTCCCCCGGACGACTTGCTGGCTGCGCTGGAGCAGTACCCCGGGGCCCGGCGGTTCTTCGAGGGACTCAACAGCCAGAACCGCTACGCCATTCTGTACCGGCTGCACGATGCCAGGCGGCCGGAGACCCGCGCCCGGCGGCTGGAGGAGTTTGTCCGCATGCTGCGGGAAGGGAAGACGCTGCACTAGAGGGACGGGGGATACCAAACACCTCTATCGCAAGTTGGCAGTCGCGCTGCTCCTGCTGGCCGCGGGCGCGGCGCTTCTGGTGCTGGGGCTGCCGCGGCTGGCCGGCTGGAGTCTGGCTGTGCTGGGCAGTGGCTGGGCGCTGCTCCTGGTTCGCGCGCTGGGCGAAGACACCGAGCGGCGGTGATTGACGACTCCGGAATCTGGGACAGCATGTTGCCGGTGGGGCCAATCGACTGGAACGAGATCCGTGCGGCCTCGGTGCAAACCATCGGCAGCGTGTCGGTGGTAGCGCTGGAGGTACGCGACTCCGAGCGATTCATTCGCCGGCTGCCTCCGGCCCGGCAGTTCATCGCGCGAAAGGCGCTCGAGACAGGATTCCCGGCCCTCTACCTTACACTGGTCGGCACGGACAGCGATCCCCGGGAGATTGCCGACCTGATCAACCGGCGGGTGGGAGACCGGAAGTGACCCCGACTGGGCAGGTGATCTACATACCCGACAGCTCAGGGGCCCGGATTCTAGCTTGACGGGCATGTGGCGCCCGCTCGGCCTGATCGCAAGTGCCGGCCTGGTCGGTTGCTCCAGTCTGGCCATCTTTGCACCGCGCGAGTCCTGCACCCTTGGCCGGCAGCGCAGCCTGTCCGTAGTGGACACGCTGGGCACTCCCGGCGTGGAGCTGTCCCTCGTTGAATACGACAAAGGGCCGGACGATATCCAGTGGGCGGTAATGGTCAGAGGTCAGGGCGACGACCTGACCTTCGCTCACCTCAACCTTCGAACGCCGGGGTAGCCGGACCGGATGATCCTGGACCTCACCCGGCAGGACTCGGATCCAGGTCCCGATCTGGTAATCGGAGACGTTGGCGCCTATACCGACGGCGATTCGATGGCCAACCTGATCAACGAGGTGCGGAGTGGGCTGACTTACATCTCGGTTCAGCTGGGCGGCGATCGGGCCAAGACGCTGCGGTACCACATCATCAACCCGGAGTTCAGTGACTGGGACCAGGTCTGCGGCCTGGATTGACCATCGGTCGGTCTGTACCGCCACGCTACACTCCGCGCATCGAAACGTCAAACCCCGGACGGAACGGCGAAAGGACGGTAAATTGCCGCGGTGAAGCTTCGCCGCGCCGCGGAAACCGCGATTCAGCTACTGCTGCTGACTACAATGAAACTGTCGGCTCAGACTCCGGCGAGGCCGGTGATGCTCGACAGCGGAACCGTAGTGCGGCTCCAGCTTCATTCCGGAGTCCGGGAGAAAGGGAAGCTTCTCTCACCCTACACTCAGGACTCGAGCCGAGTCCGATACTGCCACTACCCCGCGCCACCCTGCCGGGTGGGCGACGAACGCTACCGGGACCAACCGGCCGACGACGTGTCCGGCCTGGAGGTGCGGCGAGGCACCGCCTGGCTGCCTGGGCTCCTCATCGGAGGTGCGGTGGGTGTGGTATTCGGGTTGGCGGCCGCGGGCTTCGCCGAAAGCTTGAGTGAGGTCCCCAATACCAGCGGACAAGAGATCACCGCCGTGGTGGGCTCTACCGCTTTTTTCGGAGGATTGGGCGCACTGATCGGTTCGGCGTTTGAAAAGTGGGACGCGGCTACTCCAGATCACTCTCATCAGCCATGACTGAGCTCAAGCTCGACCTGCTCCAGACCCTGAGCCTGGGCGCCGTGGTCTACTTCATCGGCATCCAGCTGCGGAAGCGCATCGGCTGGCTGGACCGGCTCAACATCCCGGCCGCGGTGATCGGCGGCCTCCTCTTCACCACGCTTGTTCTCCTGTTGCGGCAGCAATCGATCACCATCCAGCTCGACACCTCGATGCAGGCGACCCTCAGCGTCGCCTTCTTCACCTCGATCGGCATGGGCGCCAGCCTGGCGCTGCTCCGGGCCGGAGGGCTCCAGGTGCTCGTGTTTCTCCTCTTCGCCAGTGTGTTCTGTCTGGTGCAGAACTTCGCGGGAATGGGAATCGCCCAGCTCTTTGGGCAGAACCTGCTGCTCGGCGTCATGGCCGGGTCGGTCACGCTCGTCGGTGGGCCGGCGACGGGCTTGGCGTTCTCGCCCATCTTCGAGCAGGCGGGACTCCGCGGTGCCGGGGCCCTGGCCCTGACGTCGGCCACCGCCGGCATCGTGTGCGGCGGCCTGGTGGGAGGTCCGGTCGGCACCAGTCTCATTCGGCGCTACCGGTTGGCTCCGGAGAGCGATTCCCGGTCCGAGCTCAAGGCCGAATTGACCACGTCACCGGAAATGCTGGTGGTGGAGGTGGACCGGGAGGACTCCTCACTGGTGCGGAACCTGGTGGTGCTGGCGCTCGCCATGGGTCTCGGCAGTATCGTGAGCGGCTACATCCAGTCGTTGGGGGTGACGCTGCCGGCCTATGTCGGGGCGATGGTGGTCGCGTCGTTGCTCCGGAACGTCGATGACGCCACTCGCTGGTTCCGGATCGATGAGCGCGCCATGGAGTTCGTGGGCAACCTGGCGCTCAACATCTTTCTGGTGGTGGCGCTGATGAACCTCAAGCTGTGGGAGCTGGCTCACCTTGCGCTGCCGCTCTCGGTCATTCTGGTGGTGCAGGTTGTGGTGGTACTGGTGTTCGCGCTGACGGCATCTTTCCGGCTGATGGGCCGGGACTACGACTCGGCGGTGATGGCCAGCGGGTTCGTGGGGTTCGTGTTGGGCACCACGGCCAATGCCGTGGCAAACATGCGGGCGCTGGTGGCGCGCTTCGGGCCGGCGCCGAGAGCCTTTCTGGTGGTACCCCTGGTGGGGGCATTCTTCATTGATTTTACCAACGCGCTGATCATCACCTTGTTCGTCAATTGGTTGAAGTAGAGGCCGGACATGATGCGAAGGAGCGCTCTATTGGCCGCCCTTGTGGCGATTCTCCTCTTGAGCTCTGAGGCAGTTTCTCAGGCTGCTCCGAAAATTGCGTCGTTGGGCTCATGCTCCCTCAGTAGCGGTGCGGTCATTCCCGATTGTCGTCTGGCCTATCGCAGCTTCGGCCGGCTCAACGCTGCCCGGGACAACACGGTGTTGATCGGGACCTGGCTCCTGGGGCGATCCGACGAGTGGGTGCCTCTCCTCGGCTCCAATGCGGTAGTGGACACCACGAAATTTCATGTCCTGGTGGTCGACGCCCTGGCCGATGGTCTGTCCTCCTCCCCATCGAATACCGCTCCTGCGGCTCGCGGCGTGTTCGCCAGGCTTACCATCGGCGACATGGTCGTCGCGCAACACCGCCTGGTTCATGAGCATCTCGGCCTCGATCGCCTTCGAGCTGTGCTGGGATTTTCCATGGGCGGAATGCAGGCGTTCGAGTGGGCGGTTCGATACCCAACTGAGCTGGATCTGGCCATTCCCATCAGTGGCTCCCCCCGGGTCGGTACCTTCGACCGGCTGCTCTGGACCAAGTATCTCGATGAGGTGGGGACTGGTTTGTCGGGTCTGGTCACGCCGGAGGAGGCGTGGCTGCGGGTGGTGCGGCTGGAGACACTCATGCTGCGAACGCCTTCTGCGGTGAATAGGGAAAGTTGGGACAGCGTAGAAGCGTCCATTCGTTCAGAGGCAGCCACCCTGGCCAAAACCTGGGATTTAGCGGACTTCGCGGCGCAACTGCGAGCCATTCGATACTACGATGCCTATCAGGGAATAGGTGGCGACATGGCCCACGCCGCATCGAAGGCCCGCTCCCACCTCCTGATCATCCACTCGCCCCAGGACCACATCGTCACCATCGAGCCCAGTCGCGAATTTGCCCGGATGGTTTCATCGGACACCCTGTGGGTAACCAGCCCGTGTGGCCACATCGCACTCTGGTGTGAACGGGGCACCATTGCGGCCGCCGTAGAGAAGTTCCTGTCCTCAGGACGGTGAAGACTTAGCCGGCATCGTCCGATCCTTATGGCTCGAAACGCTGAACACTGGAGCCGAGAGCATGAGGAAATCGAAGCAGCGGCAGCTGCAGGACACGATACTGCTGTGGACCATAGCGTGGGCCGTGATCGGTCTGGTGCTGGGGATTGCCCAGGTCCTGAGAACCGGTCAGGTCTCCTGGATCCCTTCCCTCAGTCTGGCCGCCGCAGCCGGCGGGCTGGGCATGGGGATCCTCTACACCGCCTTGATGCTGGTGACGGAAAACTGGCGGGACTCCCTGGCGGACACTCCCGGGATGGCGGCTCAGCTGGGACCGCAGGTGCTCTGCGGCGCCGGAGCCGGGCTGGTGGCCGGCCTCCTGGTGGGAGGGCTCAGCGGCGCGGTGTTCTTTGCCCCGCTGGGCGCGGTCACCGCTGCGGTCTTCAACTGGAAGAGCGCCAAGGAAGCCTTGCGGGAGCGAACAGCAGCCCGACGCAAGGCCGCCATGAGTAAGGGAAAGGTCAAGACCATGTGATGTGCGACCTTTCGCTCCAGCCCACCGTGCGGTAACCTCTGCCCGATCCGAAGTTCCCGTCCTTACCACGAAGGCCCCGATGAATACAGCCAGCGATCGCAACCGCGATAATCCCAGGCCGTGTCGGTGAGAGAGCAATGAGCCGGGCGGATTTCATGGTCCTCAAGCAGGCGGTGGAGGAGCTTCACGGCTGCGAGGCCAACTACATCTCGAGCGAGCATGTTCGCGAGAGCCTGGGAGATACTCTCGTGTTCGACGGGGCAGTATCGCTGTTCGGGCTCAGCGGTCATCCGGCGGCCACCATGTGCTACGCCTGGTCGGCGCAGGAGTCGGGTGGGCCGGCTCCGGTGGTCTACGCGGCGCTACGGATGGCGCCAATCGATTCCTCCCGGGATGCAGTGCGGGCATCGCTGGCGTTGAAGACAGCGGGCGTGAAGAGCCCTTATTGACGGACCCGGTACGGCGCCGTATGGTCTGGCTACCGACTCGCCACTTTCCGATGTCATCTCCTCCGCGACGCCGCAGGCGTATCTGACGCCACGAAGGACCATTCCAATCTGCTCAGGGCCTCTGCCTGCGAGACCGTGTCCCGGTCGGGCAGCCAACGGAGGCTCCCATGCACAACCCCTCCCGGTTCTTCCCCCTACTGTCGTTGCTCTTCGCCGCTGCTTGTAATGAGGACCAGCCGGCCACTGCACCCACTTCACCTGCCGCCGAAAATGCGGCGAGTACCGCCGCCAGCCACCTTATAGTCAACAGCCTGGCCGATCCGGGCAACGGCGTGTGCAACGCTCAGGAGTGCACCTTGCGCGAGGCGATCGAGAACGCAGGCAGCACCACGATCACCTTTGCCTCGGGACTCAGCGGGACCATCACCCTCGCCCGGCCGGGAGCCGGGGGCGGGACACTGCTCATCGACAAGGTCCTGAGCATCAGCGGGCCGAGCGGACGCGTTACCATCATGCGTCGAAGCACCGACCCTGCATTTCGGCTCCTGACCATCGACGGCCAGGGCGTCGTGAACCTGACCAATCTCACTCTGCGCAACGGCAAGACAGACCGTCCCGGTGCGGGCATCATCAACTTTGGGACACTCACGCTGACCAAGTGCAGTGTCACGGGAAATACTACGACTCAGCATGGCGGTGGGATCGACAATCATGGCCCGCTGACCCTGAACAACAGCACGGTGGTGCAGAACTCAGCCGGCTCCGGCGGCGGCGGAATCGACAACCACTCGAAGGTAGTGAAACTCACGAACAGCTCTGTAACCGATAATTCGGGCAGCGGCATCTTGAACGGCGGCGGCAGGCTGCAGATGACCGGCGGGGAAGTCAGCCGTAACTCCCTCGGCGGTATCCAGCAGAATTTTGGTAAGGCTTTCCTCAATCGTATCAAGATCGTGGGCAACTCCTCCAGCGGGATCATCAATCACCAGGGTGTGGTATCCCTGGCGAACAGTACCGTCAGACTCAACTCCAGTTCTCAAGGAGCGGGAGTATTCAATTCGGCAGGTGGCTTTGTCAGCGTGGTGGGCAGTACAATCTCCAGCAACTCAGCTTCTGAGCTGGGCGGTGGCATCCGCAATACAGTGCACGATCCATTCGGCCGGCTGTCCGCCGAAGTGGAGGTCATCAACAGCACCGTATCGGGCAACTCCGCACCGATCGGCGGTGGGATCGAGAACTCCGATTTCCTTGGCGGAGCCGGCGTGAGGATTGTCAACAGTACCATCGCCAGAAATTCCGCGAGCTCTGAGGGAGGCGGCGTCCGCAATGAGGATACCGAAGAGGATGCAGACCAGTCCAACTCGGTGCTGATAATCAACAGCCTGGTGGCACTGAACACGGCTCCTACGGCTCCGGACGTGGCTGACGGGTTTGCCCGCTTCAGCCTGATCGGAAAGGGTGCTGGCAGCGGTATCTCGAACACCAGCGGTAACCAGGTGGGAACCAGCGGTTCGCCGATCAACCCCCGAATCGGCCCGCTCGCCAACAACGGAGGCCCGACGCGCACTCACGCGCTGCTCGTGGGAAGCCCGGCGATCGACGCCGGCTCCGCGGCCGATTGTCCCGCGACCGACCAGCGCGGGGTGTCCCGGCCTCGGGGGACGGGGTGTGACATCGGGAGTTTCGAGAGGTAGTCAGAAGTAGGAAGTCGAAAGTCGGGAGTCAGGAGTCAGGAGCTGGGGACTGAGGGTCGGCAGCGAAGATGAGCCTTCGGATTCCAGACACCTGACTCCCGACTTCTGTACGATTTGACAACCGACAAGGCCGCAGCCACCTTGGAAATACACTCTTCCTAGGAGGTGGAGGCCATGAAGGTCTATGGCTCCAACGCCATAAGAAACGTGGCGTTTGTCGGGCACGGGGCCAGCGGAAAGACGTCCCTGGTAGATGCCCTGGCCTTCGTAAGCGGCGCCAGCCGACGCCACGGTTCCATCAAAGACGGTACCACGCTCACCGACTATTCTCCCGACGAAATCGAACGCAAACACTCCATCAATCTGGCCGTCGGCTATGCCGAGTGGCTGGATACCAAGATCAATCTCATCGACACCCCGGGTTACCTCGACTACTTCGGCGAGGTCGTCACCGGCTTGCACGCCGCCGATGCCGCCGTCGTCGTTCTCAGCGGGACGGGTGGGGTGGAGGTGGGTACCGAGAAAGTCTGGGAAGTCTGCGACCAGCTGCATCTGCCCCGAGTCCTCTTCGTATCTCTGATGGACAAGGAGCACGCCGACTTCGAGCGGGTCTTCAACGACGTGAAGGCCCATCTGACCCCTAAGGTCGTGCCGGTCGAGATTCCCATCGGCGACGGGCACGACTTCCACGGGATCATCAATTTGTTCTCCGGTCACTGCCACTTTTATAAGAAGGGCACCAAGACCGGAGAGTACGACGTGGTGCCGGTCCCCGACGAGTACCAGGCCCTATTTCAGCAGTACACCGAGCAGCTGACCGAGGCCGTGGCCTCCACCGACGACGAGCTGATCGAGCGCTACCTGGGGGGCCAGGAGATCTCGCGGGATGCGTTCATCAGGGCGATCAAGCGGGCAGTGATCGAGGGCGCCATCGTTCCACTCTTCTGCGGCAGCGGGGAGCTGACCTACGGCACCCGCACGCTGCTCAAAAAGATGGTGGAGCTGTTCCCCTCCCCCGCCGAGGTGAAGCCGCCGGTAGATGCCCCGCTGGTTGGACGGGTGTTCAAGACTCTGTCCGAGTCGCACGTGGGCGACGTAACCTTGTTCCGGCTCTACGCCGGCGAGATCCGCAACGGCGGTGAGGTCTTCAATGCCGAACACGAGACCGTGGAGAAGCTGAACCACCTCTCCGTTCAGCAGGGCAAGGAGCGGATGGAGGTGGAGCGACTGTCAGCCGGAGACATCGGCTCGGTGGCCAAGCTGAAGGACACTCACACCGGCGACACGTTCTGCTGGCGGGAGGCTCCGGTCAGGCTGCCGCCTATTCCGTTCCCCGAGGCGGTCGCCACATCCGCGGTACTAGTGAAACAGCGAGGGGAGGAGGACAAACTTGCGGCTGGGCTGCACAAGCTGCACGAGGAGGATCCCACCTTCAACTTCGAGTACAGCTCGGAGCTGGGCCAGACGCTGATTCATGGAATGGGCGAGCGGCACTTCGACACCATCCTCCACCGGCTGGAGCGGAAGTTCGGGGTTCACGCCGAGCTGGTCCGTCCGCGGGTCGCCTACCGCGAGACTATTAAAGGAAGAGCGGAGGGCCAGGGGAAACACAAGAAACAGTCGGGGGGGCGGGGCCAGTACGGCGACTGCTGGATTCGCGTTGCGCCGCTACCCCGGGGGGCCGGTTATGAGTTCGTCAACGAGATCGTGGGCGGGGTGATTCCCGGGAAATACATCCCGGCGGTGGACCGGGGAGTTCAGGAGGCCGCGGTGCGCGGCGTCGTGGCCGGCTATCCGCTGGTCGATTTCAAGGTGGAGTGCTTCGACGGCTCCTACCACGATGTGGATTCCAACGAAATGTCGTTCAAGCTGGCCGGCATCCTGGCCTTCCGGAACGTGACTCCCAAGGCCCGGCCGGTGCTGCTGGAGCCCCTGATGGACGTGGAAGTCTGGACCCCCGACGATGTGCTGGGTGATGTGATGGGCGACCTCAGCTCTCGGCGGGGGCAGATCCTCGG
>JBJMPB010000298.1:0-3269 GCA_045803455.1 Gemmatimonadales bacterium
GGCTGCCGCGGCCGCTGCCGGAGCCGACGGTTTCTTCCTCGAAACCCATCCCGATCCCGCCGTGGCTCTCAGCGATTCCGCCACTCAATGGCCGCTCGACCGACTGGTCGATCTGGTAGGACAGACTCTCGATATCAGGGGGAGAGCCCGGGTATGAGCGGGCTTACTGCCGCCGCGGCCCGTAAGGTTCGGCTGCTCGGTCTCGACGTCGACGGAGTGCTCACCGACAACGGCGTGTACATCGGCCCCATTGCGGGGGATCGGGTCGAGCTGAAACGGTTCGACATTCAGGACGGACTCGGCCTGATTCTGCTGAAGACCGCAGGAATGCCGGTGGTATGGGTCAGCGGGCGCGCATCGGAGGCTACGGCGCTCCGGGCGGCAGAGCTGCGAGTCGAAGAATTGCTGCAGGTTCCCGGTCCGCGGAAGGCCGCGGCCTTCGAGCAGGTCCTTCAGCGCCTCGGCATCGGGTGGCACGAGGTTGCCTTCGTGGGTGACGATCTGGCCGACCTGCCGATACTCCGACGAGTCGGACTCCCGATCGCAGTCTCTAACGCCGTACCCGAGGTGAAGGAGATCTCCGTTTATACCACCAGCGCTCAAGGCGGCCATGGCGCCGTACGCGAGGTGATTGAAGCATTGCTTCGTGCCCGCGGCGAATGGCCGGCCATCCTTGAGCGCTACTTCATGGAGCAGGCCGCCGGTGCCGCTTGACGAATCGGACCTGATTCAGGTCGGGCGGCGAGTCCTGCAGCTCGAGGCTACCGAAATCTCCGCCGCCGCGAGCCGGCTGGACTCGGCATTCGCCAGGGCCGTGCGCCTCCTCGCTCGCGCCCAAGGCCGGGTGATCGTCTCCGGCGTGGGTAAATCCGGCCTCATTGCCAGGAAGATTGCCGCAACCTTGACGTCCACCGGCACTCCAGCCTCGTATCTCCATCCGGTGGATTCTTTGCACGGAGATCTCGGAATCGTAGGGAAGGACGATGTGGCGATCGTCCTCAGCAATAGTGGCGAATCGGAGGACTTGTTCTCGCTGGTGGGCTCGCTCCAACGGCTGAGCGTCCCGATCATTGCCATCACCGGGGCGGTCGACTCTGCGCTGGCGCGGCTGGCTTCCGTCGTTCTCGATGGCCGGGTTCGGGAAGAGGCCGGCCCCGACACGGTAGCGCCCACCACGAGCACCAGCGTGGCACTGGCCCTGGGTGATGCGCTCGCCATAGCGCTGCTGGAGGAAAAGGGATTTCGGGGAGAGGAGTTCGCCAAGGCGTTCGCTCAGAGACACCCCAAGGGTAGCCTGGGCCTCCGACTGCTCCTTCGCGTGCGGGACGTGATGCTGCCGCCGGGCCGACTGCTGCTCTCTGAGGTCCCCATGAGAGAGGCTGTAGTGAGCCTGGCTCATGACCGGGGGCTCGCCATGGTAGCCGACAACGGGCATCTCGCCGGGGTGTTGACCACCGGAGATCTGACCCGGCTCGCCGAGCGCGATCCCAACTTCCTGGAGCGCCCCGTGGGAACGGTCATGAATTCGTCCCCCAAGACCGCGGCTCCCGACGACTTGGCGGCGGCAGCGGTGGGTCTAATGCAGAAGCACGGCATCATCGTGCTCCCGGTAGTGGAGAATGGCGGCGCGATTGTGGGCGTGGTTCACCTGCACGATCTCATGCGAGCGGGGGCAGTGTGAGGGAAAGGACGGGTAGGTCGGGAAGGACGGCAAAGACGGGAAGGTCCGGGCTTTTTGCGGCCATCCTTCCCGTCCTTCCTGTCTTGGCCGTCCTTCCCGTCCTTTCATGCGAGGATCCCGGGGTCAAGCCCACAACCACCGTGCAGGCGGCGGACAGCGCCGATCAGGTGCTCGAGGGATTTTCGCATTACGTCACCAACGAGGGAATCCTGCGCAGCAAGGTGGAGGCCGACACCGCCTTTTTTTACGAGGCAACGCAGATCACCGAGCTCCATAAGGTGAAGGTCGTCTTCTTCGATGTGAAAGGAGCGGAGAGCTCGACCCTCACCGCTCAGCGGGGCACCTATCGCTGGCAGGACGGTTCGATGGAGGCCAAGGGCAACGTGGTGGTGGTCTCTCCCGATGGGCGCCGATTGGCCACCAGCGCCCTGCGCTACGAGAACGCGACCAATCTGATCATGACGGATCAGCACTTCACCTTCGATCGGGGAGAGGAGCATCTGGAAGGAAACAGCTTCCGCTCCGACCCGGATTTCAAGAATGTCGTCACCGATCGCCCCCGCGGGGTTACCGGAAACGGCATGCTGCTGCCGGGACAATGAAGCGACTGGCCCTACTCCTGGCACTATTAGGCGGGCGACCCGTCTACGGCCAGTCCAGCCACTGTGTCTTCCAGATTACCAACGTAGACCGGCAGGGTGCCGTGGTCGAGACGCCGCGGGGCACCAACTACTTTGCCGGCGGCAACGTTCAGCTCAGGTGTAAGGGGTCACAGGTGACGATGCAGAGCGACAGCGTCGCAGCCTACGGCGGCACTATCGTGCACTTCATCGGGAACGTGAAGTACCGCGATTCCACCCTCACGATGGACGCGGACAAAGGCACCTACTACAAGAACGGCGAGAAGTGGGAGGCCCGGGGTAAAGTCTTAACCCAGAATTTGAAAACCGGCTCCAAGCTCACCGGCCCCGCCTTGGACTACTACCGGGTGGTCCAAGGGGTTCGCGACACGCTCGCGATGTATGCCACCGGCCGGCCCCGTATCGAGTACGCCGATGCCGAGCCGACCGGCAAACCCGCGGAGCCCTACATCATCGTGGCGGACCGTGTGCGGTTCAAGGGCAATGATCGTTTGTGGGCAGGTGGCAAGGTCACCATCGACCGGAGCGACTTTTCCGCCAGGGGCGACTCGCTTCGGCTGGACACGGG
This sequence comes from Gemmatimonadales bacterium, assembly GCA_045803455.1. Taxonomy (GTDB): domain Bacteria; phylum Gemmatimonadota; class Gemmatimonadetes; order Gemmatimonadales; family GWC2-71-9; genus CAVVWJ01. Next base: position 2,891 of record JBJMPB010000298.1, read on the forward strand.
GAAGGGAAGTGACGGCACCCTCGTGGGCGGAACTCCCATCATGCGGGGTTTGGGCCGGGACAGCTTCAGCCTGGCAGGGAAGCGGCTCGACCTCAAGCTCCAGGGCAGGGAGATCACCTACGTGATCGCCAAGGGCAATGGCCATGCCGTAAGCAAGGAGTGGGACTTGGTTGCCGATACTATTGGTCTGGACATCAAGAGTCGCCGGCTGGAGCGAACTCTGGCGTGGGGAGACTCGATTCGGCCCAACGCCAACTCGCCAGCGTATGCCATGCGGGCAGACTCGCTGGCGCTGGACACCCCCGGACAGCAGCTGAAGGAAGTCCGCGGATTCGGCAAAGCCTGGCTCGGCGGCACGATCGATCCCCGCACCAAGCAG
>JBJMPB010000301.1:0-3501 GCA_045803455.1 Gemmatimonadales bacterium
CGGCTGGTGCCCATGTTGGTGCCTAAGTTGATCCGGCTGCCTCAGTTTCGGCGCTTCCTGTTTCGCACCGTCTCGCAGATCGTGGTGAACTACCGACAGAGCCCTTTGAGCGCCGGTTTCGCCGGCTCGGTCCACAGCGGCGACCGCCTCCCCTGGGTCCCGATCAGGGAGGGAGAAGACAACTTTGCGCCCCTCTCCTCCATTGATTGGCAGGCTCACCTGTACGGCGAAGCCGGAGCCGGACTCGCGGAGGCCTGCGCGGCTCTGGGGCTGCCGTTGCACATCTTTCCCTGGATTCCGGCGATGGAGACGGCCGGACTCCAGCGCGGAGCACTCTACCTGATCCGGCCCGACGGCTACGTCGCTCTGGCCGACCCCGAATCCAGCCCGGAGCGGTTGCGCGGATACTTCGACCAGCGCGGCATCACCTCGGCGTAAGACCGGCCGATGGCTGCGCATTCTCGCGGATCAGCTTGAAATATTCCCATATGAACATATAATCCGTCATGGCGCGAGCAGCCACGACGACCGATGCCTTCAATGCGATCGCCGAGCCGCAACGGCGGCAGATCCTGGATCTTCTGGCCCCGGGAGAGCTGCCGGTCAACGACCTGGTCGCGCTGCTTGGGTTAGGGCAGCCCCAGGTATCCAAGCACCTCAGGGTGCTTCGGGACGTAGGCCTGGTGGACGTGCGGGAAGATGGCCGGCAGCGGCTCTACCGGATCAACGGCCGTATGCTCAAGCCGATACACGACTGGGTCAGCAACTACCGGCAGTCCTGGGAGGAGCAGTTCCAGGCTTTGGATCAGGTCCTAGACGAACTCAAGTCACAGGAGAAGAGCACATGATGGCGGCGAGCAGCGGAACGGCGAGGGTCACGCTTCCCTCAGACACTCAGATCCTGATTACCCGGGAGTTTGCGGCGCCCAGGCATCTGGTCTACAAGGCCTGGACCACGCCCGAGCTGATAAAGCGCTGGTGGCCCGCCAATCGGGGCAAGATGACGGTAGCCGAGGTGGATCTCAGGGTGGGCGGACGGTGGCGATACGTGATGATCGCCGACGGCGGGTTGGAGGTCGCGTTCCACGGCGAGTACCGTGAGATCGTACCCAACGAGCGGCTGGTGAGCACCGAGGTGTTCGAGCTGATGCCTGACGCGGAGGCGGTGGATACCCTGACGCTTGCCGAGCAGGACGGACGAACCACGCTCACCCTTCTAGTACAGCACCAGACCAAGGCGCACCGGGACGCACATGTCGAGTCGGGGATGGAGGCGGGGCTGCAGGACGCGTTGGATCTGCTGGAGCAGGTGGCAATGGCGCTGCCATAGGGACGAACGCCGAAAATTCACGGAGGCTTAACGCCCCCCTGCGATGTTTGCTCGAGTCTCATGCACCGGCGCTTTCGTCCGGTGCCAAACAGGGGGGGGCGCAATGATCAAACTCACCTGGAAAGCAGTCCTACTGATGAGTCTCGCCGGCTGCTCCACTTCGGGGAGCTCACTTACCGGCCCGGAAGAGCCGACGCCTTCGACGGATCCGGGACGCCTGCGTCCCCCTGGGTCGTGCCAGATGCCGGACGGCCCGTCCGCCGGAGGCCATGCTGTATCCTGGAGCGAGAGTCAGGCCCGGTTCAGCTCTCGTCTCGGGGCGTCGGCGAAGGTCTGCGTTCGGGTCGGGATGCATTCATAGGCGAAGGCGGAGAAGCGGAGAGTCGCTACCGCGTCTCCAGCAATACCGGCGCGTGGTCACTGGTGCCCACAGTGGACTGCACCACGCAGCTCTGCGTGCGCGCGAACAGACCCGACGACGCCAGCATGTAGTCCAGTCGCCATCCGATGTTCCGGGCCCGAAGCTCCCGCCACGGCGCCCACCAGGTAAACAGCCCCGCGTTATCGGGATCCATGGCTCGCCCCACGTCGGTCAACCCCGTGTGCAGGAGCTCCTGGAACAGCGCGCGTTCTTCCGGCCGCTGCCCTACCTTCGTCGCCTTTCGCTCCTGGGGGTGCACGTCGATCTCGGCGCGGGCAATGTTGAGGTCCCCCGCGATCAGGAGCTCCCGGCCACCGCGGATCAGCTCACCGGCCCATTCAATCACCTGCCGCATGAAACCAATCTTGGCCGGATAGTCCTTGCCCCCGTTGGGGACATACATCGACGCCACGACGATGTCGCCCAACTCGGCGGTGACTACTCTGGATTCTGTGTCGAACCGGGGATGGGTGTAGACCGGAGCAGTGGGAAAGACGTCCATCCGCAGCTGCAGCGACACGCCGGAGTATCCCTTGCAGCAGTGCCAGAACGCGTGATACTCCGCCCGCTGAACGACTTCGGGCACCTGCGTCAGCTCCGCCTTCAGCTCCTGCAGGCAGATCACATCCGGCTGTTCTCGATCGATCCACTCCTGGACCTGCGCGGCCCGGGCCCGAATGCCATTCACATTCCAGGTGGCAAACTTCATGAGAGAATTATAGGGTTCGTCGGGTGAAACAGTTGGACTCTCTACCGGGGATAGGCATGTCGAATATTGCAGAGGCAGAAGCGGTCTGGATCGGAAGCTTCGGCACCATCTACAAGGTGCCGAGCGAGGCAACCGGCGGTGCGGTTGCGGTGGTGGAGCACGTGCTCGGCCCCAGGCAGCTGGGCTCGCCACTGCACCGGCACAGCCGAGAGGACGAGATCTCCCATGTGCTCGAGGGAGAGCTTGCAGTGCAGCAGGGCGACCAGATTGAAACTGCGCGGGTAGGAGAAACGATTCTGAAACGGCGCGGGATCTTTCATGCGTTCTGGAACCCGGGCACCACTCAGGTCCGGTTTCTGGAGGTAATTGCCCCCGGCGCCTTTTCGGGGTACTTCCGGGACCTCGCTCCTCTCCTCGCCCGGCAAGGACCGCCCGATCTCGAAGCCGTGGCCGCCTTGGCCGGACGCTACGGCGTGGAGTTCGACTTTTCCAGCCTCCCCGAGCTCCTGAGCCGGCACGAGCTTCGGCTGGGGTGAGAAAGATCGGCCGCCAGTAGCGTCATACTCCCAGAGCATCGTTCAGTCCGAATCTCTGGAGATTTACATGCCGCGCCTCCTCCTCTCCGCCCGACCCGCTTTTGCTTTGCTCGCACTGACCCTCGCCTGCGGCTCCGGCAGCGACTCCACTACTGGACCCAGCAATGCACCCGAAGGAACCAGCAACCTGCCGGCCGAGCTGCTCGGCGAATGGCACTACCAATTCATCGGCGTTCCGAACTGCGATCCTGACACCGGCCAGTGCGCGTCGACGTCCAATCAAAGCGAGACCCTCACCCTGTCCTCCAATGGCCACTTCGAGCATGTGTTCGTGGGGGAATCGAACTTCCCGCCCTGCAGCATGGAGGTTCTTCATCAGTCGGAAGGCACTGCGGAAGTGCAAGGCTCTACTCTGCTGCTTCACATGAGCAAAGGTGTGACCAAGGTCAGCAACACCTGCGGTGAGGACTCCACTTCCGATGAGGCCGGCGAGACGGATACGTAC
>JBJMPB010000334.1:0-3274 GCA_045803455.1 Gemmatimonadales bacterium
TGGGCAGCATCGCCAGCTTGCCGAACAGTCCCTCCGGCACCTTGAGGTTCAACATTTCCGAGATTCGCTCGCCGATCTCGTTGAGGTCGGTTACCCCGAGTGCCAGGTTCATCCGGCGGACCGAGCCGAACAGGTTGATGGCGACCGGCTGCGCACTTCGCCGGCCGTCGTCGAGCAGGACATGTTCGAAGAGAAGAGCCTGGCCTCCACCCAGGCTCTTCATGACCCGGTCGGCAATCTCGGCGATCTCCAGGCGGGCCCGCACCGGATGGGTGATTCGGGCCAGCTCACCGATTCCGTCGATGGCCTTGATGAACTCCCGGAGGTTGTCTAATGCCATACAGCGTTTCGGCCCCTTCGGGTCGCTCAGGGTGACAGTTTGAATCCCGCTCACCGCTTACCGCTTACCGCTCACGTTTTGTCGCCACATAGAGAGCGCATACCCCTCCCATCAGCAGCTCGTAGCCAACCTCAACGAAGCCTTGAGCTCTCATTCGACGGGCAAGTTCAGCCGGAGGGGGAAAGACCCGGGTCGACTCTGGAAGCCAGCTATAGGCGGTCGTATGTTTTGAAATCACGCGACCAATCAGCGGCAAAACCCGGCGAAAGTAGAACTGAAAAGCCCGCCGGAACAGCGGCTGCGTGGGTGTCGCCATCTCCAGCACAACCAGCCGGGCCCCGGGTTTGAGCACGCGCGCTGCTTCGGCCAGTCCGGTATCGAGATCCACTAGGTTGCGGACACCCCAGCCGACCATGGCGCCATCGAACGTGTGCTCGGGAAAAGGAAGATCGAGAGCGTCGGAGGTAACGGGTACCAGCCGGGGCGCCTTCTTCCGGCCCAGCTGCAGCATCTGAGCTACGAAATCGGATCCGATGATGCTGCCCCGGAATCCAGGCGCCCGGGCAAGGGTGGCGCCGAAATCCAGCGTGCCGGCACAGAGGTCGAGATAGATTCCCTCCGGGGCCCGCTCCCACTCCAACCGCTTTATTGCCCTGCGGCGCCAGCCCTGATCGAAGTGAAAGCTGATGATGCGGTTGAGCCGATCGTAGGTGGGAGCGATGGCGGTGAACATCGTGCGGACGTACGCCCGCTTTTCCGGACCGCCTGAAACGGGTAACTGACGATCCGAGGCTAACATAGGCGCTGAATGTAGTCTTCGGGCAAGCCCCTTCGCAAGCGGAATCCCGAGTGGCCGGCCCTCGAACTGAGTGGGGCGGGCTCACCGACCAGGAGGTGGTGCTCCGGGCCCGCTCGGGCCAGGAGAGCGCGTATCGCGAGCTGATCCGCCGCTACGAGCGCCCCATCTTTGCCCTGCTGTTTCGGATGGTTCGGGACCGCGAGCTGGCCGAAGACCTGTCGCAGGAGACCTTCGTCAAGGCGCTAAACGCCATCGACTCCTACCGTCCCGAGTTCAAGTTTTCCTCCTGGATCTTCAAGATCGCGAACAATGCGGCAATCGATCACCTCCGGCGGCGTGAGCTGGACACGCTCTCGCTGGACGGCTCACCTCACGCGGAGACCCCCGAGGCCATGCAGGCGACGGCGCTGCAGATCGGCGCCAAGCAGGAGACACCGCTCGACACCGTGGAAGCCAAAGAGCTGGGAACCGCCATCGAGGAGGCCATCGGCTCACTCCGGCCCGAGTACCGCTCCTGCATTCTGCTGCGCCACGTCGAGGGGCGGGCTTACGAGGAGATTGCCGAGATCCTGAACCTGCCACTCGGCACGGTAAAGACGTACATCCACCGGGCTCGCAATGAGCTGCGGCTCTCGCTGGCACATCTCAAAGAATGAAACCTTCATTTCCCCCTCAACGTAGGAGGGTCCACTTATGACCCGCTCTCCCGGATCGCATCTCTCCGCCGACGAGATCGACGCCTGCCTGATCGGAGTGCCCGCGCCCGAAATCCAGCGGCACCTGGATCAGTGTTCCCAGTGCCTCGAGCAGGTCAAGATGGATCGGGAGATTGCCGATCAGGTAGCGGCCCTGCCGCTGATCAGTCCGGCTGCAGGCTTTGCCGACCGGGTCATGGCCCGGGTGGTGGTTCCAGATCCCTTCGCTATGCGCTCCCTCCAAGCCACTCGCCGCCGCCTCTTCTCCACCCCAAAATCCTTTGCCACCGCCGCCGGGTTTGCCCTGTTGCTCCTGGGCTCGATGGTCGGAAGCGTGGTCTGGTCGCTGGGTCATCAGGAGACGCTCGCCGCGCTGGGCTCGTGGCTCTTTGCCCAGGGTGGACAAGCGGTATGGCTTGGGGTTCAGGGACTCGCGTCCAACCTGCTGGAGCAACCCTGGTACGATGGACTCAAATCGCTGGCGGACAATCCGGGACGGCTGGCCCTGTTCTCGGCCCTGGGATCGTTTGCCTACCTGAGCGGGTTGATCGCATTGCGTCGCCTCCTGGCTGCCCCGACTCAGCAGGTGGCCCATGCCGGCCTCTAGGCGCTTTCTCGGGATCCTGGCGCTACTCAGCGTTGCCGGCAGTCACCGGCTCCGCGCCGAAATACCGGTGGATGGCATCACCAGTCGCGCGGCCGATCTGGTCGATCACATGCGCGGGCTGATCACCGGATTCTCCAGGCCCGATCGCCTGCATCAGGCTGAGGCGCGCGTCCGCCCTCAGGAGATCGCCACCGGTGGGGCCACGGTGGATCTTAGCCATCTCAGTCAGCCAACATTAATCGAAGATCGGCTCAGTTCAGCACTGCATCAGTCCAGCGGTGAGCTCAGGCTCACCATTCCCGGTGGGGCAGCCCGCCGGGGGGACTTCAGCCTGGGCTCAACCGAAACTCGAAGCGGCCACCTTCTGGTTTTGGACGGAAACGCCGATATCTACGGGCATCTGAACGGAAATCTGGTGACGGTCAGAGGAGATGTCGTAGTTCACCCGGGCGGCGTGGTGGGTGGTGATGTACTGACATTGGGAGGACGAGTTCGCGATGAGGGTGGCGAAATCGGTGGTGAGGTCCGGACCCTCAGGTCCACTACCCTCCTGTCCCCCGCAGCTCGGCCCGCGCCGCCGCCGCTGAGCGCATGGGAGACTGTTCTGCGCCGAACTGCCGGGGTGCTCGGTGTCTTCCTGTCGCTCACGCTGCTGGGGTTTGGCCTGGTCCTGTTCGGGCGACAGAATCTGGAAATCGTGTCCGACACGGTCTCTCATTCCTTCGGGCGCGCGTTTGTTACCGGCCTTTTAGGGCAGATCCTGCTGCTCCCCACCTTCGGCATGCTCGTCGTAGGGCTGATTCTCAGCGTGGCCGGCATCCTTCTGCTCCCCT